>CAZUAM010000290.1:8511-8860 GCA_964618095.1 uncultured Planctomycetaceae bacterium
CCGGCGTAGAGGGTCCGCGGGCTCTCACCGAGCCACTGCGGCAAGTTCTGGTCGTCGGTGGTCTGGCTGATCAGTTTGCGCCAGGTGAGTTCGGCGATGATGTCGGGCATGTTGTCTTTCTGGAAGCCAGCGCCGGGCAAGCCCGGCCGCCAAACGACAAAAGGCAATCCGCCAATCCCTAATCCCCAATCCCCGCGTTTCAGCGCCACATATCGTCGCCGGCAAACGGATGCAGGGGCCCCGGGAGCTTTGGCTTGGGCAGGGCCTTCAGCGCCTGTTCGGCCAGACGTTGGTCTTCCTTGGTGGTGATCTTGATGTTGATCGGCGAGCCGCGGAGGATGCTCACCGG
>CAZUAM010000291.1:0-8857 GCA_964618095.1 uncultured Planctomycetaceae bacterium
GACATCGACAGTCTCTTGCAGCCGCTGGCCGAGGCCAGTGGCGGCGATGCATATCATGCCGCGCCCGATGTGGACAACCCCCAGGCCCTCCCGGAACTGCTCAAAGACATCTTCCGCCGGGTTGGCGGCAAGCGGCCCGTTGCCCTGATCCACCCCGGCCAATAGAGGATTGTCGCTCGAAGTGGCAACTCGCTAAAGCCGCAGATCCCGGCTCTGTTGAGGGTCTGCACCGCTCCGGCACCGATTGGGTTGAGGGGAATCTTCCGTGGACTCAGGTCCCAGGGGAGATAGTGGACGCTGTGTTCGACGCCCGCCTCGCGCGGCCCTGTGAAGTTGCAGCCGCGCAGGACCTCCTTGCCATAGTGAAAGCGATGGTTACGATCACGCCCCCGTGGCTCAGCAGGGGCGCCCCTGCCTTGCATGCCGCCGCCAGCCGACGGTGATGCCCAGGGCCGCCAGGAGAGACCAGACGATCAGCGAGGAGGGCTCGGGAATAGGTACGACACCCTCCACCAGCACGACCAGATCCTGAAAATCGCTGTCCGACGGGCCGTAAGGACGCGAACTATACGAGCAATCCCCCCGAACCAGGTCTTCCCACGCGATAATGATGTCCGTCGAATCAAAGGTAACATCGGAGCCGTCGAACGACAAGCTCTGCCCTTTCCCTCTGTAGATCAACGCCTGTGCGGCGTCTCCATATTCGACGTAGTGATCCCCGTCAATTGGGTTGAGGGCATCTTCGGAAAACAGCGTGTAAGGCGGTTGAGGGCACCGCCAGAAGCTGTTTCCCACTACCTCCAAATAGAACCCGAAGGTAGTTCCAAATAGGCCGTCGCTTTGCGCCGGGTCGAGATCGTCATCGAGAAAAACATTACCACTCTCGAAGGTCACTTCCACCTTACGCTGCGACTCCGGTGGCACTCCGTCGAAGATCTCCACCCTGTTGTCCGGATCTCCAAATTCATAGATGCCAAACTTGTTAGAGTCTTCGAGACCCGCAATCGAAATGATGAACGTGGCAAAGCTGGGGGACCCGACAGGTTGGAAAATGGCAGCCGTTATTTGGTCAGTTTCATCATCGATAGAGCCGGAAGTGACGATCTCGTCAAACACCTCCTGGAGTGTATCCTCAAATCCGTTATCCCCGGGGGTAACCGGTCGAGAGGTCGAGGGATTGAAGATCGCCGCACTGGCCGGCTGGGTTGCGAGCCATATGAGGCAAACGAAGCACAGGGCCCCAAACAGGCGAAGGGATTTCATCATCGGGTGCCTCATCGGTGTTAGGGCCGACACCGCCTGTGAACCCCATTAGTGAGGGTCCCCCGGCGGTAGCTGCGCAGACTCACAGACGCTCTGTACACCATCGCCTCCGTTATATTCCGCCGCTGAGGGTCCGTTCCTGACAAACAAAAAACCAAATTGGCTCTAAAGAGGGGTGGTCCTCCGCAAGACCAGCCCTCCGACGCGTCACTTGGTGGGCGGGAAAACGTGTCAATCCACCTGAATGGCGGGTGCCACGGGCGGGTTGTCTACCCTTGCTTGCTGCGGTGGCGGACAAGGCCCCGGCGGGACCGAACGCGGCAGATCAGCCTTGCCGGCGGCGATTCGTACGCCGGGGATTAAAGGCACTGGAGGGCCCCCGTGCCCATGTCCGCCGCCAGCCGACGGTGATGCCCACGGCCGCCAGGAGCGACCAGACGATTAGCGAGGAGGGCTCGGGAAGAGTTCCAACACCCTCAACCAGCACGACCAGATCTTGAAAATCGCCGTCCGACGGACCGTAAAGACGCCGATCGTAGCAGGAGTCTCCCCGAACGAGGTCTTCCCAGCCGATGATGATGTCGGTGGAATCAAAGGTCACCTCCTCCGAGCCGAGCGAGAGGCTCTGACCTTTGCCTCTGTAGATCAACGCCTGTGCGGCGTCTCCCTCGTCGACCGAGTGATCCGCGTCAATTGGGTTAAGCTCATCTTCGGAGAACAACGTGTAAGGCTTTGCACAACGAGACCACCAGTAGCCGTTCTCCATTACCTCCAAGTAGAACCCGAAGGCAGTTCCAAAAGAGCCATCCGGTCCGGTCTGCGCCTTGGTCGAGTCGCCATCGAGGAAAACACTACCATCCTCGAAGGTCACCTCCACCGTATTCTGGGAGTCCGGTGGCAGACCGTCGAAGATCTCCACTCTGTTGTCGGGATCTCCGAACTGATAGATGCCAAACTTGTTGGAATCTGCCAGACCCGCAATCGAAATGATGAACGTGGCCAAGCTGGGGGAGCCGGCGGGTTGGAAGATGGCAGCCGCCGTTTGATCCAGTTCATCATCGATCGAGCCGGAAGTGACGATCGCGTCGAAGACCTCCTGCAACGTATCCTCAGATCCATTGTCTCCGGGGGTAAGCGGTCGAGACGTGGAGGGATTGAAGATCGCCGCCGCAGCGGGCCAGGTTGCCAGCCAGATCATGCAGGCCAGGGGCAAAGCCCCATACAGGTGAAGGGATCTCATCATAGGTGCCTTATCAAAGGTTGTGTGGATGCCGCTTCCCAGCCCCCAACTTAGGGGGCAATCCAGAACACAGGCGTAAAATTCCCCATACTGTGCATATTTCCTATAGTGCCACCTCCATTATAATCAGAATCCTCCGCTTAACAGTGATTTCTCACAAAAAAGAACGAAATTGGCTCTGCAGAGGGGTAGCCCTCGGCCGGCAGTCTTTGGGGCGCGTCGCGCGCTGGACGGGCCGACACGTCAAGCCATCCAAATGGCGGGTGCCGCGGGCTGGTTACTGTCCGCCCCTGCTGACTCCGCCCGCAGAGAGGCGCCCGGCAACTGGGCGTTCCAGCCGGGAGCACTTGGAGTGGCCGAAAGAGGTATGCGAGCCGGGTTGAGGCACTCTCCGGCAGGGCGACAGTCCCACTTTCGCTTCGCGAAAACAGGCACAGTTCCCGAGATGCTCAAGCCTTGACCTCGGAGAACTCCCAACGGAGCAAGTCGGCTGCGAGATGGACCGCCGGCCTCGCCATGATCCGTGCGAAGTCGGTATACACACACTCCGCCCACTACGCATAGCCCCGGCCGGCAGGGCGGGGTTTGGGCCTTGCCGGCGTCTGCAACGCCGCCCTTCCGGGCGGGGCTGGCTTCTTCCGGTCAAGTGTCTGGCGTCGGTGTCCAGCGCGCCCGTAATCCGGAACAAAGGGCCGTCCTTGCGGATGACCCTTGGCCCTGGTCTCTTGGAATCAGGCCCCGACTACTGCTTCCTCCGCCGGCGGGCATAGGCCAGCAGGCCCATCAGGCCGGCACCCAGCAGCATCACGATTGTGCCCGGTTCCGGGATCGGATTGGTGATCACCGCGCCGTAGATCGTAGCGCGTTGTCCCGCGACGTTGATCGAGAGGTCGAACTGGTTGACACTGACGGGGTACGTATCGGCCAGTACGGGCGGCCAGACGTGGGTCGTGGTTAGCCCAACGCCGGGCGGGTTGTTGGCCGGATCGTGGATCGACAGCGTGTGGTTGGCCGGGTCAGCGGTGCTCACGTCGTAGCCGACCATGGTCACGGCGTGGCCCATGGGCGCCTCGGGATAGTCGCTGTAGAAGTAGTCGTCCGGCGTGTCGTATCCGCCGGGCGCGCCCTGCTGCCAGCCGATCGCCAGCAACACCCCCGCACCGCCGGAGAGTTCGCCCTGAAGCGTGGACCAGAAGGGCTGCCCGCCGACCACGGACGGCTGGAGCATGTAGGTGGTCCAGAAGGCGTTTCCGGGATTGCCGTCGTTTCTCTCCAAGTACTGGTCCAAGCCGTTCCGCATCCCGAACAAGGTGGTCCCCCCGGCCGCCGTGGTGGCCATCAGGTTAGCCATGTTGTCGGGTGGAGGCAGGGGGGCCGGCGGCGGGACATTGCCGCCGATGTTGGTCGAGGCGCCCATGTCGGCCGCAGTGCCTTGGCCGGTCGGCGCCGGCGGTACCGGATGGCCCTGATACAGCGGGTTGTACGTCTGGCCGAAGAAGTAGGCCACGTTTGTGCCCGCCGTGGGGGCACAGTAGTTGCTCCAGCCCACCACCTCGTGTTGGGAGAAGTCGGGTACGTTCAGTTGGGAAAACGTCAGCGGTGACCCGAACACCGCGGCCGGCGGCAAACAGCACGCCGCCACCAGCACGATTCCCAGACACAATCTGCTTGTTCTCATCTGTTACGCTCCTTTTCCAAAACCGCGGTCCCAGTCCGATGCCGTCTCCACGCGAATCCTCCCGGGTTGGAGGCAACCAGGGCAGGTCCGTCCAAGGGCTTGCATCTGGCGGGACCGCCGTCTGTTTGGACAAGTGCACGCAACGTAACCTCTGGCCGGTTTCCTTGCCGGGGTCGCCGCAACGTGCGTTAAGCCGCTTATGGAAGGCTGCCTCCGAGCAGGGGAAAAGGGTATTGCCGCTGCCGGCTTGTCTCCTTGGTGATCGGCACCGGCCGAGAGGCCATCCTCGCGGATGACCTCTCGTCCGGGGCGTTCTTTCGAATCCTCTCCTCCGCGTCCGCTTAGCTTTTCCTTCGCCGGCGGGCGTAGGCCAAAAGGCCGATCAGGCCGGCCCCGACGAGCATCGCCACCGTGCCCGGCTCGGGCGTGATCACGAACGCCATATCCACTGGCGGGTAGCCACCCGCGGTGTCCCACACCGGCTGCCAGGCCATGGCAGCGTCATCGTCCCTGTAGACGGGCCAGTCCACGAAATGCAGGTCCTCATACGTCGTCTTCCAACCCACGTCCAACGGCTCTCCGGTCACGTTGCTGGCCTTCATGGAGAGGTCTAGCCAGTAGATCTCGCCCTCCCTCTGAATGACGGGATTCCTGATGTTCGTGATGTTGACCTGCCAGTACGAATTGTGGTCGTCGGTCGAGCCCTCTTGGAAGTTCGGGTCCCACCAGCCTTGCATGCCCGAAAAAGGCCCGAGGAGTTTTATCTCGTCCGCCCCGAAATCGTACTCCTCCAATAGGCCCCCCGGGATGCTGTAGTCGAACTCGTTCTCGGGGTCACCCACCGGGAGATCCTTGTGGATACTGACATGGACGTTGTCGATCCGCGGCGGGAGGGGGATCTCGCCGACCGGAGTCATTTGCCCCATCACCGAGAACCAGAAATGGATGTCCGCCACCGGTCCGGTCTCCGTACACCCCCAGTCGTCCGCCACGATTTTCGGGTAGGTGAAGTTGACGTCCCAGCCCTGCGGGTTGGGGATCTGCGGATGGTGCATCTTGTAATCATCACCCTCCTCCCAGTCGGCCGCTGCCGGTGCGCCCAGGAGGATCAATGCCACAACGGCTATCAACGCTGTAAAGGCATACTTCATCTTGTTGTTCTCCCGTTGGTTCGGGCGGGTCCGCCAAAGGGTTCTTCAGTCGGCGGCACTGCCCTCTACCTGTTTGATTAAACGCAACCTTACCTCTGCCCCGTCCCGTCGCTCACTCTGCCACAACGTGTGGCGCGGCCACTGAGGAAATGCTGCCTCCCGGGTGGGATGAGCTGATGAAAGATCTTTTCGATTCGTTTCCCGGGTGCTTGCCTGGGCTTACCCCCAGCGGGGCTTCCGTGACTTCATCAAACGCTGCCTCGCAGTTGGGCATAAAGGATCCTCCTGCCCCCCGTTTCTGCCCTTGAAAACCTGAACACGGGACGAAAGGCCATCCTGGCGGATGACCTCTCGTTCCGGCGCGTTCCTTCGAATCCTCTCCTCCGCCTCCGCTCAGCTTTTCCTTCGGCGGCGGGCATAGGCCAAAAGGCCGATCAGGCCGGCGCCCAGGAGCATCACCACCGTGCCCGGCTCGGGCGTGATCACAAAGGCCAAATTGAGTGATTTGCCCGTGGGATCAACCAGTGGGTACCAGCCGGTGGGCGGCCCGACGGCCGGATCACCCTCGTACCAGAAAACCGCGTCGTCGTCGAGCTCGCGAGGCTCCCAAAAGCCCTGCGACGTCTTCCAGCCTAACTCGGCGTAGGTGCCCGGTTTCAGACTGATAGAGGCGTCCAGCCAGTAGATTCTTTGGTTAGCCGCAGTGCCCTCTTGCAGGAAGGCGTCCTCGGGATCTATTAGGATGTTGGCTTGCCAGATTTGGGAATGGTCATCCCGAATGTACTCCGGGCACTCCGGGTCGGGATACATAAAACCCTGGAGGCCCTCGTCATAAGGACGAATCTTGACCTTCTCGTCGTCGTACGGGAAATCCCATTCCCACCGCAGCGCCCCGGGGTGGCTCCAGGGGAAATCGGCAGCCGTGTCCGCGGGGATATTCTCGTGGATGCTCAGGTGGATCTTGTCGACCACCTCGCGGGGGTCGATGTAGTCACCTAGCACCGAAAACCAGAGGTGGACATCCGTGATTCTCCCAGTTTCATAGCAGGGGAAGTCGTCCGCCAGCCGGACGGTGCGGAACCCAGAGGGGTCTTCTGTGAACATCACGTCCCAGCCGGTCGGATCCGGGTGCTGGACGTATTTGCTAAAGTCGTTTGGATCCCAGTCGGCCGTGGCCGGTGCGGCCAAAAGCACCAATGCCGTAACCGCTACTAACGCTGTAAACACGTACTTCATCTTGGTGTCCTCTCATTGATTGAGGCGGGCCCGTCGAAAAACTGTCCGGTCGCTGGCACCGCCCTCGAATTGACTGACTAACCGCAAGCTTACCTCTGCCCGATTGCATCGCCGAGCTTACCGCAATCTGCCGTGCGGAAACTCGGAACATGGTGCCGCCTGAGGGGGATCGAAAATCCTGCCACCTTCTGTTCCGTTCCCTGCTCGGGCTCGGCGCCACGTGTCTTCCGTCATTTCAGGAAACAAACGCTGCCTCATGGTTGCCGATCAGAGATGCTACCGCTGGTTCTTTGTACTCTTGGGAATCCCTATAACACGGGTCGAGAGGTCATCCTCGCGGATGACCTCTCGTCCGTGGCGTTGGCTTCGAACAAAGCCGTCCGCTTAGCTTTTCCTTCGCCGGCGGGCATAGGCCACCAGGCCGATCAGGCCGGCACCGATGAGCATCACCACCGTGCCCGGCTCGGGCGTAATCACGAACGCCAGGTCCATACTCTGGCCCGCGAACTCGTGAAAGGAAGGATACTTCAACGGTTGCCAAAAAACGATTCCAGGGTCAGCCGGGCCCCACGGGTCGTCGATGTCCGCAAAGACCGCGTCGTCCTCAAAGTGCAGTTCCGGTCTGGCGGGGTCGTCGGGGTATTGGAACCTGTCCGCGGTCTTCCAGCCCCAGAGCGGCAGGGTACCGGGCTGATCGATCGGCAAAACCGCCATCACGTTCAGCCAGTAAATCTCCCCTTCCTTTTGCTCGAAGATCTGGGGCGTATCCTCCGGCCTCATGAAGAAATTGTACTGCCAGATGATGTTGTCCGAACCCAACTCTTCACCGTCGGGCTGGGGATTGGGGTCCCAGAACATCTCTGGTCCCTGGGCATCTTCTGGGCGGACCTTTACGCGCGGATCGAACGGGTTGAAGACCTGCCCCCAAAGCTCTACGCCGGGGTGGCTATAGCCGCCGTTGTTCGGGTCCGCCGGAACGTTGGCGTGGATGCTCAATTTGAACCCTACAGCCCTCGGATCTTGCACTGTGCCGGTGCCATCGGGAAGCGTGCCGAATGGAAGCTCGTCGTACAGCCACGAACTCCAAATGTGGATGTCTGACACCAGCCCGTCCTGCGAGCACTTCCAGTCGTCGGCCAGGATCTTGCCGAACTGGGCCGTGGGGGCTAGATAGGGGTAGGTCCCCAGCACGTCGACGCCGTTAGGGGTCCTATCCGGCAACTGGGGAAAGTGCATCTTGTAAGGGTCGCCTTCATTCCAATCGGCCGTTGCCGGCGTGGCTACCAGGGCCACTGCCACGAAAGCGATCGTCGCGGTAAGCACGTACTTCATCTTGGCTCTCCTGTTGATTGGGGCGGGTTCATCCTAATAGTCCCAACCGGCGGCACCGCCCTCTGCCCGGTTGACTTAACCGCAATAAGACCTCTGCGCCGTTCCGTTGCTTGGCTTCCCCCGACGCGGCGCGCGGCACCTCCGGAAGAAGTGCCTCCTGATCCGGACGAAAGGCCTTATCGCCTGCCGTTCTATTCCCTGGCTGGGCTTGGCGGCGGTGGCTTCCGTCACTTCAAGAGACGCTGCCTCTGGATCGGGGATGAAGCACTGACAAGTCGGCGAATTCTCCGCCCGTTCTGCCCGGCTCCGGCGGCCCGGCCCAAGGCTCAAACCACCAGGCCTGCACGGGCTTGCAGCCGAACAGCGAGGCGCCGTGGGTCCGGGCGGCCCGCTCATCCTCCACGGAGTATTCGTCGCTGACGATGTAGATTGCCGGCCGGCAGAGGCGCGCCCGGAGCATCGTGCAGAGTTCCAAGCCCGTCATGTCGGGCAGGAGCAGGTGGATCACCCACAGGTCGATCTGCTCCGACTGGGAAAGCCGCAGCGCGTCGCGGCCGCACGAGAGGAACCGCCAATCGATGGCGGCCCCCGGCAGCCCGTCCAGCAGGACACGGTAATCACCCGGCCTGGGATCCACCACCGCGACCATTGCAGGAGCCCCGGGACGTGTTTCCAATTGCTGGGGGTGCATCAGATCGGCTTCCCAGGGCTTCTGCGACAAGCAGGCACTTTGCATATCGACGTGTATAGCATCTCCGAAGCCAGGCGAGAGAACGAAGGGCAATCCATGTGCCAAACCGCTCGGCAGGCCCGGCACAGCAATCGTAAGTCCCGTCCTCAGTTGGAGATACCAGTCAAGCCCTGTTCGTCCAACCGCCGGAAGGCACCCCGGCGCATAGAGCCAAAATGGACCAACTCGGGACCCTCCTGGCACGCCCGCGTTGGTCCAAAAAGGAG
>CAZUAM010000292.1:0-8829 GCA_964618095.1 uncultured Planctomycetaceae bacterium
GATGAAAGTGTAGTGAACCCGTACGAATGGCCGCTTCCGGAAGGCGTGGACGCGGACGACGTAGTGGAACGTCGTCGTCCGATCGGCCGCGGCGTGTTTTCCCTGGATGCGAATGCAGGCCCGCAGCGGCCCGGCCTGCTCGACCGTGATTTCCGCCTTGGCCGCGTCTGCTTGGTGAGGTTTGCCGTCGGGCGTGCGGAGCACGATTCCGGCACCCGCGGAACTCGTCACCCGCTCGCCGTCGGAGAATCTCCCGTCGCCGTCGGTGTCCAGCCACACGGGGTCGAGTAACCGGAACGCCCGGGGGGAGAGCTTCAGTCGCAGCGGGCCGGTATCGACCGCAATAGACGTCTCGGCTTTGATCACCCGGACCGGCTCCTCAACCGCTGCGCGTCTCAGGGTGGAACCGTAGCGGAGGGAGAGGGCCTTTTTTTCCTTGGCGGCCAGGTCCACCTGGAAATCCAGCAGCAGCCAGCGGATCGAGCCGTCGGGCCATCGGGCCAGGACCTCCGTCTGAAGCGGCGCTTCCCGGCCGTCGGCCGCAAACAGCGCCGAGGCGGCCGCTTCCTTCAGCGCCCCTTGGGCCAGCGGAATTCCCGAGGTTAGGGGCCATCCCTTTCGTGGAACTCCCGTCGGCTCCTCGACCGAGATCTTCAACGTGGCCGCCTCGGCCTGCCACCCAAACAGCAACAGCACGACGCACGTCAATCTGAAATAGCACATCGTCGAGCACTCCTTCTCTTCCAGGCCTGTTTCTCGACGGACTTCCACGAGCCCAGTCTACGTCCACGCCCAAGCCCACGCAACAGGGTAACCGCGCTCTTGGCCGGGACAGTGGAGAATCGCTGGCCGTGATTTTGGGCAAAGGGCGGCGGGCCGATTGCATTCCGCCGGCCGCAGCCGCTACAATGGCCGGCTGGCGTTGACTGTTCGGATGACTTCAGAATGGGAGGGCGTGCAATGCTTAGGTGGATCGGGACGAAGAGTCGTTTGGTCGCCGTGGTGGCGTTGGCCTTGGCGGGGACGTCGCGTGTCGCGCCGGCCGCCGATCCGGCTGAGCCGCAGTGGCGGGTCGGTCTGGCCAAGGTCCAGATCACGCCCCGGAAACCCATCCGTATGTCAGGCTACTCGTCGCGCAACAAGCCGTCCGAGGGAGTGCTCACGGAGCTGTACGCCAAGGCCATGGCGATCGAAGACAGCGAGGGCGGCCGGGCCGTGCTGCTCACGGCCGACCTGATCGGCTTCCGCGCCCCGTTGGCCGAGGCGATCTGCAAACGGGTGGAAGAGAAGACCGGCCTGAAGCGCCGGCAGGTTCTGCTCTGTCCCTCGCACACGCACACCGGTCCGGTGGTTGGCATGATCGACCCGCGGCGCTACGGGCTTGCGGAAGAGGAACTCACCCGAGTCGAGGCATACTCGAAGAGACTGCAAGAGGAACTGCCCCAGGCGGTAGCCGCGGCCTTGGACGACCTGAAGCCGGCCGATCTCTCCTGGGGAATCGGGGTGGCCAACCTCGTGATGAGCCGCCGCGAGTTCACCGATCGCGGTGTGCGGCTGGGTGTGAATCCACGGGGCTATGCCGATCGCAGCGTCCCGGTGCTGCGGGTCGTCTCGCCCGAGGGCAAGCTCCGCGCGGTGCTATTCGGCTGTGCCTGCCACAACACCACGCTCACCGGCCAGCACTACAAGATCTCCGGCGACTACGCCGGCTTCGCCCAGCAGCATATCCAACAGCAGCACCCGGAGGCACAGCCCATGTTCATGATCGGCTGCGGTGGCGACGCCAATCCTTATCCCCGCGGCACGGTTAAGGCGGTCAAGCAGCACGGAAAGGAGTTGGGCAGCGAGGTCTGCCGCGTGCTGGCGACCAAGCTGCGGCCGGTCGGCGGGCCGTTGCGCGTGGAGCTGGACTACGCCGACCTTCCACTCCAGCCCGTACCCACGCGCGAGCAGTTGGAGGAGATGAATAAGGGGCCGAGTCATCTCAGATACAACGCCGGCAAGATGCTTGAGGCCCTGAAACGCAAAGAGTCGTTGCCCACCCACTACCGGGCTCCGATCGCCGTCTGGCAGTTCGGCGACGACCTGACGCTGGTGGCCCTGCCGGGCGAGACGGTCTCCGAGTTCGTCCCGTTGGTCGAGAACGCGATCGGCCACAGGCGGCTGTGGGTGGCAGGCTACTCGAACGACGTGTTCGGCTACCTGGTGACCGCCAAGATCATCCGCGAGGGCGGCTACGAGACCCGCGGGCTGTTCGAGGAGGTCGGCTTCTTCTCGCCCAAGGCCCAGGACGTGCTCGTCGGCAAAGTCCGCCAACTGGCCCAGAAGGCCGGGCGGAGGTTGCCGGAGTAGCCTCCGGCCCACAAAGCCGCGACCGGTGGTCGCGCCCGGAGCGATAACGCAGCCGTCTTCACGGTCCTCCGGCGCGACCGCCGGTCGCGGCTTTATGAGATTCGGACATCGTAACTGCGCGTGACATCAGCGGCTAAATGAGTAGACCCTGCGTGACCGTCTCCAGGAACTCGCGTGCCCGCCGGGCCAGGGCGTCGACGCCTTCCGGCTTGGTGGGGCGCGGGACCAGCGGGGCGAAGATGTTCTCGCAGCAGAGCGGCATGTTCAGGCCCGTAAACGCCACCGGATGCAAGAGCCGGTAGTGGTCGATCTCGCCGAAGCCCGGTCCACAGTCCTGGTCCTTCGGCCAGTTGCGATGATCCTTGATGCAGAAGCTCCGCACCTCGGCCGCAGACTTCTGGATGTCGGGAATCGGGTCCACGTCGAGATAGTCCATCACGTTTCCGGCGTCGTAGTTGACCATGATCGCCGGGGCGCTGACCTCGCGGACGATCTCGGCACAGGCCTGGCCGGTTCCGGTCGATCCGCCGTGTTGTTTGACGACGATCATCACGCCGTGGTCGGCGGCGATGGGCGCCAGTGTCTTGAATCGCTCGATCCAGACCTTTCGGTTGCCGCCCTTGGTATGGCCGAAGGTCAGGACCTGGGGGACGCCGGCCGCCGAGGCCTGCCGAATGCGATTGGTCAACACCTCCAGTCCCTTCTCGGCCTCGGGGTAGATGGTCGAGAACATCATCAGCGGCTCGAGCCCCAGGTCTCGACACCGCTTGGCCAATTCGCGGGCCTTTTGCGGTGGGGCATCTGTGGGCATCACCGGTGTGGGCTGGCCGCCGGACTCCTGGTGACGTGTGCCCCAGGCCACGTACCGGTACCCTGCCGCCTTGATCCCGGTAAGTGCCCGCTTAAGCGGAAACGGCGAATAGGGCAGCGTCATGCAGGCGATCTGGAACTGCGTCGGCTTGCCTCGCTCGGCGGCCATGGCCCATAATGACGGGCTCAACTTACCCAATGCTGCCGCGGAGATTGTCGCAGCACCGACTTTGATGAACGATCGCCGATTGACGCCGGACCGACGTGGGGGCTTGACGGCAGACATGATTGACCTCCCAAACGTGTTTGCGTTTCGGACCTCGTGCCCGTATTATGGCGCGCGAGGACGGCGCTCTGCAAGCGGGCCCCAGCGGGGTTTCTTGACTTTCTCAGGATGCTCCGGTAGGGTGCAAGTCTCGACCGTTCAGCCTCGCTATTGCGCCGCGTGGACGCGGCGGCTATTGATGCTCAGAAAGAGAATCCGACATGCCGTTTAGCGGCCGACGGTACGTCGGCCGGGAGAAACGCCCGCGTCGCCGTGCCGGCGACGGCTAAACGATGCGCCGTTAGCTTTCTGAGGGTCAATAAACTCGTTCGTTTCCCATGGTATCCTTGCATGATGAGGAGGTCCGTCATGTCTGCCCGCTGTCAACTCCTGGGCGTTACGTTGGTATGCGTTTGTGTGGGCCTGGCCGCGGCCGCGGATAAGCCCCAGCAGAAAGCATTCTCTCCCGGGGATCGAGTCATTCGGCTCTTCAATGGCAAGGATCTCAGCGGCTGGCACACCTGGTTGAAGGAATCGGCGCGAAAGGACCCCAAGAAGGTCTTTACTGTCCATGACGGGTCGATTCAGGTCTCCGGCGAAGGCAGCGGCTATTTGGCCACGGAGAGGGCCTACAAGAACTATCATCTCGTGGTCGAGTACAAGTGGGGCAAGAGGACCGACGGCTCAAAGTACGTCCGCAACGCCGGCGTGCTGCTGCATGCGGTCGGCCCCGACGGCGGTGCCCGGGGAGTCTGGATGACCTCGATCGAGTGCCAGCTTGCCCAGGGCTGCGAAGGCGACCTGATCGTCATCCGGGGCAAGGATGAAAACGGCAAGACCGTCCCGGCCACGATTACCAGTGAGACCGTGATCGCCTCGGACGGCAGGACCCGCTGGAAAAAGGGCGGCAAGAAGACGGTCTATTCCGGCAGACAGCTCTGGTGGTCGAAACATCAGCCCGGCTTCAAGGAGCTGCTCGATACCCGCGGCAAAGACGACGTGGCCAGCCCCCTGGGCCAGTGGACCCGGGTGGAGTGCATTTGCAGCGGGGACCGCATCACAATCAAGATCAACGGCGTGACCGTCAACGAGTGTTTCGACACCCGGCCCTCGGCCGGCAAGATCCTCCTGCAAAACGAAGGAAACGAGATCTACTATCGCAGGCTGGAGTTGCACCCGTTGAAGAAGTGAACTGCACGCTTGAGGCGGAAACCCTGCCGGCGGCTTTGCACCCGGGACCGGCACACCGATCGCTCGTGTCGCGGGTTCCCGGATGCCCTCAACCACCCACACGCAGGCAAGACGGACCAAAGAATGCCGCACCGGCCGGAACCATTGCCGCCCGTCGGTCGTCTAATCGGGGGAGACCGGTCGGATCGTCGAATGGAGAACTGAGCGATGAGAGCACAAATCCCGTGGGTGTTGCTGATTCTGCTGCTGGGCCCTGCCGGGTGGACCGTGGCCGACGTCGACCTGGTGACCATCCCCCGCCGGGAGGGGGTGCAGCTCACGATCTACAACTCCGAAGACATTACCATGGTCCGCGAAAGCCGGTTGCTGACCCTCAAGCCGGGGATCAACCGCATCCAGTTCTCCTGGGCCAACACCCTGATCGACCCGACCAGCATCGACTTCCGCATCCTCGACCAGCAGGACAAGGTGGACCTCGTCGACACCACCTTCCCCTCCGGTCGCAACGACGCCCTGCAATGGAACGTCCAGAGCCAAGTGGCCGAAAAGATCCCGGTCGAAATCCGCTACTTCACCAGCGGGATCACCTGGAAGGCCGACTACGTCGGCATCGCCAACCAGGACGAGACGAAACTGGATCTGACCGGCTACGTCCGCGTGTTTAACAACTCGGGCGAGCTCTACGACAATACCCAGACGCGGCTGGTAGTCGGCACCATCAACCTGGTGGAGAAGATCGCCGATCTGGCAAAGCGACCGCCGCCGGGGACTCCCTACATAGAGCTTGACGAGGGCGCGCGAAGAGAGATGCGCGAGACACTGGGCAAGAAGCTGAACATCTACCACGCGTATGTCGCGGCCGGAAGGCTTGCCGACACCGGCGGGATCCTCGTCGAGCAACGCAAGGACGTGAAGAAGGAGGGCCTCTCCGAGTACTTCCTCTTCACCATCGAAGGCCGCGAGGACATCCGCGACAAGCAGCCCAAGCGGCTGATCTCGATGAAGGTCGCCCAGGTGCCGCTGGAGTGCATCTATAAGCTCACCGACCGCGACGGCGGGAAACACTTTACCAAGTACTACCGCTTCAACAACAAGAAGCTGCTCGACGACGACGGTAATGAGAAAGAGCTTCCGGCCATGGAGAACCTGGGCGTGTCACCCCTGCCCGACGGCCAAGTCCGGCTCTTCTCGGAGTACAAGAACAAGGATCTGGCCTACGTCGGCGGCACCACCACCAAGTACGTGCCGATCGGCGATCGCCTGGAAGTGGGCGTCGGCCGCGACCAGGACATCACCATCCTCCGGCGGCTGAAAGACCAGCAGATCACGGGCGTCGTCGCCCGGCAGTACAAGCGGCGGCTCGACGACACCTTCGTCCTCTACTACGACCTGATCGACTACGACGAAACGTTTGTCTTCGAAGAGGAAATCGTCTCCGGAAAACCGGTGGACGTAAAGGCCGAGATCGAGCGCCGCTTCGACTTGGGCGTGGTGCTCTGGGGAAGCGAGGGCAAGCCCAAGGATTGGGACAGCGACCAGCCCGGCGCCTACGTGGACCTGCACCAGATCGACGGCCGGGTCGAACGGGTGGATCAAAACCACGTCAAGTACTTTCTGGATCTGGGGCCCGGCCAGAAACGCCTCGTCACCACCCGCGTTACCTACAAACGCCGCAAGGTGGGGCCGGAACTGAATACCCAAAGGCGCCGCGAGCCCCTCTAAAGAAAAGAGCGGCGGGAGAGCCGGGCCGCACTCCTGCGAGCCCCTCGGCGGTCGTCCGGGGGCCACCCGGCCCGTATCCGACGTGCCGCGTCCGGACTGGCGGGCGTGGTGAAACGGCGACAACTCGGGGCGGGACCGGCAGGGTTTGTTCAACCGTGGGTTTGTGGTAGGCTTGGAGATCATGGTCGGCCCCTTGGATCGCCGGCACCCGGCGCCCCAATTGGGCCGGAATGGGTGTCAAGGGGGTGTCTCGCGACGTTTCGCTGGTCCAGCGCGGACATCGAGAGCCCTGCATTCCTCGCTGGTATGGGGCTGTAGCTCAGGTGGTAGAGCAACGGACTTTTAATCCGTAGGTCGTGGGTTCGAGACCCGCCAGCCTCACTGGATCGGGATTTGCCCCTCTGGGGAGTTGGTTTCTGACCAACGGACGGTTAGTCCGTTGGTCAATCGAGAGGGTTTTGGGCAAAACATGGTGGTTGTGAGCGGAAAGCGGGTCTGGGGAAACCTCTGTTCGGCAGACTACCCTCTACTGGTTCGATGGTTTACGTTTCAACCCCAGGCCCGCTCTTTCACCGTCCAACGGCGAGGCTTTGCCAGTATTACTCCCCTGCCCTTAGTAGTATCGGCAGGAGCGGTGACAGAGAGTTGTCACGTCGAGGAAGTCTGAGTGCTGAATGCTGAGTGCTGAATGCTGAATGCAGAAGGAGGAACGATCATGGACCGGAAGACGATTGACGGGCAACCCAGGTACCTTTTCCACGCCGACGAGCTGTACGGCATGGCCAGCGATGCGGCGCCCCGGGGGATGGCGATCGAAGGGACTGACACCGACGGGGACGCCTTCCGGCTGGAGATCGATCTGCTCCAGCTTGCCGACCTCCTGGGCGGGGTGATCGACTGCCTCGAGGTGGACGGCCGGCCGACCGCGTCGGTCGCCTGGGACCCGGAGCGGGACGTAATCGATGTCCAAAAGGGGCCCAACGGGAGACCGAGCTGATCGAGTTGGTGCAGTCAACCGCTACGCCGAGGCGAACACATGAGCTGCGGGATCACTTCCCGCAATTGGATGAACAGTTCGACCGCGCCCCGGAGGTCGACCATTCGCTCCTCTTTGATCTTGATCCCCGCGCGGTCCGGGCCGGCCAGCCGGACGGCGACGGTGCTATTGGTGTAGGCAACTTGGTCATCCGCGTTTTCAGGAGATGATTCGGCCATGGGTGCACTCCAATTATTTGACTTCGTGTTGCGCGGTTCGGACTGCGGCGAGCCGATCGACCGCGATCAAAACGGCGTGCGCTTCGAGCCGGGCACGGGTCAGCAGGTCGACCAACGACTTGTAGCTGTTCTTGGTGTTCCTGTAGCTCGAATCCGGCTTGCCGCCATGAATCAACGGCGGGGCGTTCAACAGTGCGTAGTGGATCTGCCGATCAGACAGGGGCCAGAGCCACCGCCACGTGTCTGCGGTGCCCCGAGAGGATGTACCCGTCGGCCGAGATGACCGGCGGCTCCTGGATGCCGTGTCTCTTGATGCTTTCGGCCAGGGCGATCACCTCGGGGTCTTGCGCGTCAACGGGCCGATAGAGCTTCAGGTTCTCAGGGGACGGCTTGATGCCCGTGATCCGCCGTCGGCGAATTCGGACGTGGTGGACCCGGCAGCACTTCATCCGCCGCAGCCGGCCGGCCACTTTGGGGTACCCGCCCACACTGGCCGCCAGCATCGTGCCGTCGGCCGGATAGATCTCGTCCCATTTGCAGCCGACTACCATCGGCGCGCGTCCTCGACCCGGGCGCCGGGGCCGTGCTCGGCGTGATAGCTCTCCTCGTAGGTCACCCGATACCGCCGACCGAATCGCTTCTTGAGATTGATGCACTTTGGGTCCACGATTGCCTCCCTGGCGTGGGGATGGTAGGATTGCCTGTGTAGAACCGCCCTTGCGGCGCGCCCGGCTCCGTGCCGGGCATTTTTTTGGAGTGGACCGGCCGGGAATCGAACCCGGAAGGGATTGGGTGTAGAGCCGCCCCCGCGACCACGCACCGGCCCAAGCCAGTCGTGGTCAGACGCCTTCTCGCTGCAACTCCCGCTCCGCAGCCGCAGCAGCAGGTTGGCGACGGTTGCGCGTCCGATCAGCTCGGGGATCATCGGCGTAGGTCAGCCGTTCAAACAACCGGGCGAGCGCCTCCCGAGATGTGCAGCGAGTGCTGCCGACCTGGATCGACTCCAGGATCACACTCTTGCAGCCGCGGGCGGTCCAGCGGTACAAGCACGACACGTGTGGCTTCTTCCCGCCGCGTCGTCGGGGGAGGAACCTGGCCGCGTCGGCCAGGAAGATGAGAGTTTCTGAATTCGGGTCGATCATCGTCTACCTCTTGCACGAGTTGAGGCTGGCACGCGGTGAGTGTCAACCAGATCCACAACCGCTCGCGCGAGTACGAATACTTCCTGCAATTCGAGCCGGTAGGCATGGCCGGTTATTCGATCTACATCTATC
>CAZUAM010000293.1:0-8820 GCA_964618095.1 uncultured Planctomycetaceae bacterium
GCCGAAGAATTCAACCTCTTTCGGAGGCTTTTGCTGGACAGGGGGCAGAGGTGTCCGGGATGCTGTCCTCCTCGATTTACCAGGCAGAAAAGATGGCGCAGAGCACTCCATCGGACACATCTTACGTAGATTATCAGGACAGGAGTCAGTGGCATCATCCGAGAAAAGTCATCAAGCCGCCACCGGTGGTCGCGTATTGATCGATCGAGACGGCGCGACCACCGGTCGCGGCTTTGTGCGGTGGTGCCGAGGCGGCTCCGCTCAGTCGCGGGCGATCTCGACCCGCAGCGGGTCGGCCCACTGCTTCTGCTCGGACGTGTAGTAGAGATAGGCCCGCGAGGCCGGACCGGTGTACTTGCCCGGCACGGCGGCCACCAGGTCGAGCTTTACCGTGACCTTTTTCTTAGGGGCCAGCGAGCGCCAGTAGCAGATCACCTGGCGGGCGCGGGTCTCGTAATAGTCGATCGTGCCGGCCTTCTTCAGTTCTTCGAGCTGGTCGGGGCGGGTCTCCAGTCCGGCGGGCAGGCCGAGAATGGCGATCGTCATCGGCTGGCCCTCATCGGTGACGTTGGTCAGTTCAGCCCGCAGCGCAACCGTCTCGCCCGCCTTCACCCGGTCCTCGGCCAGCTTGGTTGCCAGCCGGAGGGGACAATCTTGGTGGCTGGACGGTTTGCGGGTGCAGTAACTGACGTCCAGGGCGTAGGGCATCTTGTTCTCGCCGGTGAGGTTGACCGTGAGCTTGTTTTCGCCGGGCTGTAGATTGGCTTCCAGGCCGTCGATGACGATCGTCTCCTGCTGGCCGGGGCCGAAGGGGTGCTGGCCGATCTGAAGGTCGTCACGTTTGACGATCAGTGTGCCGGCGGTGAGCGTCTTGCGGTTGGCCTTGGAGTGTTCGACGAGGGTCTTCAGGGCCAGGATGGTGGCCTGGGTGGAGCCGAATCCGCCGGAGCCCTGCCGGCTGTTGATGATCCACTTGACGGCCCGATTGGCCTGCCCGGTGAAGGCCGGCGACTTGAGCCAGGCCAGCGCGGCCAGGGCGGTGGTCTCGACCTTCAGCGACTGCCCTCCGCTTCGGGTGATCGAGCCCTGCTTGCCTTCGAGGTGTCCGTCCTCGGCCTGGGCCTCGGCCAGTTTGTCGAGGAGTTTTTTGGCCTGGTCTTGCTTCCGGGCGTTGAGCGCACCGGCGGCGGCCAGGGCGATCAGGTAGGGATCGTCCGAGGCCGCGGCCAACTGGACCACGTGGTTGATCTCGGTCTCGATCCCCTGCTGGCCCGACTCGGAGAGGGCCCAGGTAATGTAGGCGTTGGTGATCTGCTGCGGGGCCCGGCCGAAGCTGTCCAGGGCCTTGGCGTTTCGCTTGAAGCCGCCCTTATTGTCGCGGCGATCCATCAGCCAACGGGCGGTGCGGTCGATCATTTCCCGATCGACGTCGTAGACCCGGGCCATGTCGCGGAACTCCATCAGCCCGTAGGCCGTCAGCGCCTCGTGACCGGGGTCGCCCCCGAACCACTCGTAGCCCTTCTGCTTGCACTCGTATCCGCTCAGCTTGGCGTAGCCCTTCTTCAGCAGGTCCTTTGCCCGGCGGGTGACGGCCGGATTGGCAATGTCCTGCTCCTGCATGTACTGCATGGTCAGCACGTTGGGGTAGTTCGAGGTGGAGGCCTGCTCGAAACAGCCGGTCGGCTCCCGGAGGATGCTCTCCATCCCCCGCTCCAGATCGGCCAGCATGGAGGGGAAGGCGCTCAAGGTGACCTCCAACGAGCCGGGCACCCAATACTCGGGCAGCTCGACGACCACTTCCTGGCTGCCGTCGATCTCGCCGCTGTGGGAGGAGCTTTTGGGGAAGCCAGGCGGGACGATCTTCAGCGGACGTTTCACCGCGTCGGCCAGGCGGCCGGCCGTGCCGCTGAAGGTCAGCTCGCAGTCGCCCTTCTCGCCGGTCACGTTCAGGGTGAAGTACTCGCGGGCGCGCTGGGCCGCCTGGAGTTTCAGCTTGCGGTCCGGCTTGCCCTCGAGGGTGACCAGGTCTCCAGACTTGATCAGCAATTCGACCGGCAACTCGTCCTTGGTGTCGTTGACCACGGCCACCGGCAGGTCGATTCGATCGCCGGCGGAGACTTCCAGGGGCAGTTTCGGCTCCAGGCTGAAGGGGATCCGCGAGATCACTTCTGCGTCGCCGGAGCCGATCCGCCGCTGGCCGTGGGCATCGGCCCGCAGCCGGAAGATGCCGGTCGAGTCGGACAGATCGAAGGAGATCTCGGCTCGGCCCTCGGCGTCGGCCAACAGCATGGGGTGCCAGAAGAGGGTCTCGGTGAAATCGGTCCGCACGCCGGGCGGGCCGGGGACGTGCTTGTGGGCGTACTGGCGGACGGTGAAGCGGTAGCGCTCGAGACTCTTTTCAAGCTCTCCGCGACTTTCTCCCCACCGCCCGTCGCCAGCCGCGCGCAAGTATCTCTCCATGTCGGCGAGTTCGCCGGACCACTCAGCCAATTGCTTGAGACCGGCCAGTCCCTCGGGGCGCATGCGGTAGCCATCTAGCCCGGGCATCGGCTTCCCGCCGGGGAAGCGGCGTCTGTACATGAATCCTCCGTTGTCCATCTTGGCCATCATTCTCCACCCGGCGGCTGGAGCGTCCTGCATGGGCACGAATGGGGCGTCCAGGTCGGCGACTTTGGTGCGCAGCTCGTGGAGCAACTCCTCGGGGTCGAAGTCGTCGCCGAGTTTCTCGCCTTCGATCAATTGAGTCAGTGCCTTCCGTGCCTTATCTAAGTCGTGGGCCAACAGCCCGGCTTCTGTGGTCCAGCGGCCTTCCGCCACCTCGGGCGGTTCCACGTGGAAGGGGGCAAAGGCGACCGCCGTCTGGGGACCCGAACGGAGCCGGGCGGGGTCGAGCAGGACCACGCCGATCACCAGGGAGCAGGCGGTAACGCCCACCGCGGGGACCCAGAAGTGGACGCCCGAGACCATCTTCAACAGCCCCATCATCGCCATCAGCAGCACCAGGCAGAGGCCGCCGAAGAAGCTCAGCGTGATCAGGGTGTCGATGCCCCGGTTCCACCCGGCCTGGTAGGCAGCCAGGTTATCTTGGTAGCCGGCCTGGAGATTCTTGAGATTATCGAACACGGCGGGCGGATTGCCTGGTCCGCCCATTGCGGCCAGCCGCAGCAGTTGTTCGTCCTGGCGGTCTTCTTGGCGAAGCTCGCCGAGCGATCTTTCCACGAAGCGCCGCCAGCCCTGGGTTCCCAAGAGCAGGTCCAGGGCCACTTCGGCTTCCGTGTCCTGGGGATCCTCGGAGAGGTAGAAATCGGCGTCTTCGAGATCCTGCGGATTTTCGACCTCGGTGGTCAGCAGGAAATGGGTGTTCATGGCCGGTGTGTCGTCGTCGGCCAGGCTGAGCAGGGCATCGTCGACCACGGCCACGCCGAGCACGGCCGGCACGGGTTGGTCGTTTTCGTCGGTCACGATCAGAGACATCTTGACCCGCTCACCGGGTGAATAGCGCTGGCCGACCTCGTCGGGCAGCACCTTGAGCCTGTGCTTCATCCGCCGGTAGACCAGCCGTTCGGCCACCGGTTGGGGCGGTTCGGCGCTGTAGTCATAGACGGTCAGCCGGATCACGCCGCCGACCTCGTCGGGGACCGGGATCTCCACGGGGTTGGCGCCGGTGCCGGTCTTGTGGTCCAACTTGGTGACCAGCGCCTGCTGGCCTACCGGTACGCCGCGGCAGAAGGCCGCCACCACCAACGGCACTCCGGCCTTGGCCGCCCGAACGTTGAGCTGCAACGGCTCGCCCGCGGCGAACACCCCGTTTCCGGTGCTGAGGACGAGCTTTTGCCCCTTGGCAACCCGGGGCAGTTTCGGCTGGCTGCTGACGCCGGCCGGAGTGTTAATCTTCAAGCGGTAGGTCTGGTCGGCGTCGGGCGCGAAGCTGAACGAGCCCATGCCTTCGTGGATGGTCTTGACCCTGATTTCTGTTCCGCTGCCGTCGATGATCGTTCCCTCGACGTGGACGGGCTTGCCCAGCGGATCGCGGCCCACGAAGTAGACCCGGTTTTCGAGTTTGGCGACGAGATCGCCGCCTTCCGGATAGAAGACGACCTCCACCTTACCGAGGTTGACGGGGATGGTCTTGGCGATCGTCTCGCGGTTGCCGCCGTCGTCGACCACTACGGCCAGTTGTCCGTCGCCGCGCTGGATTTCCTTGGGCAGATCGAACTTCACCTGGAACACACCGGCGTCGTCGGCCCGGGCATCCTTGCGGAAGACCTGGTCGCCGTCGACGGTGGCGATCACGCGCAGTTTTGCACCGGCGGCTGGGGTGCCGTCGCCCCGCCGGGCCAGAAAATCGGCCACCACGGCGTCACCGGGGGTGTAACTGTCGCGGGTGAACTCCAGCTCCTTTTTCAGTTGCGGCAGGCGGTAGCGGCGGACGAAGAAAGGGCGTTTTTCTTCGGGGAAGGCCTGATCGAGGCTTCGCCCCACCAGAACATACTCTCCGCCGGCCGACTGCTGGGGGATCGTAAAGGCCCCGCTGCCCACGCCGTGCCGGGTCACGCCCTCCAGTTGCGAACCGGGCACTACGGCGCCGCTGGGATCGAGGATCTCGAAATGGATCGGCATCTGGCGATCCGCCTCCAGGCCGAATCGCGAGAGGCTCAGCGAGCGGTAGTAGACCGTTTCGCCGGGCTGGTACAAGGGTTTGTCCAGCGCCAGATGGGTGACGTGACGGACCGGTTCGACCGCCAGCCGGGTCTCTACCGGCTGCTGCATTTCCTGATGGACCGCCACCACCTTCAGCTTGGCGCCCGGGGGAACGTCCAGGTCGGCCGGGATGGTTACGTCCAGGCGGCCGTCCCGGTCGGCCTTTTGCTTGTGGTCGTGCAGTTGTTTTCCGTCGGGGGAGTACAGGGCCAGCTCGACCTCGGCGGGGAGGGGGGCACCGGTAATCGCGGTGGTTCTGACCGTGTACGTGGCAGGGACCCCGGCGGGAAGCGTGGCCGGCCCGGTGACCATCAAACGCAAGTGTCCCCCGGCGATCCGGTCGAGCTCTTGCTTGTGCCACCAGTAGGACCCCACCGACGGCAACAACAACAGCAGCGCGGTGGCGGTGAGCATCGCCCAGCCGGCCCACCGGACCCGCGACTTCCGCAGCAAGCCGTTGGCCCTGATGGGGGCCCGGGGCGGGGAAGAATCGGACGGGGTACTCATGGTCTCCTCCGGAGGTTTGAATTCGACTTTGGGGGCGGGGAGCCTGGCGGCCTGGGCCAGCAATCCCGCCGTCAGCCGGGCGTCGGCATACGCGCGGGCCAACTCCTCGTCGGCGTCGATCCGCCGACGCAACTCGGCTGCCTCTGTCTCGGGCAGCAGATCGTAAACCAGTTCCAGCAGGCGCTGGCGTGTTTGGGAATCCATGGCTGGTGGGTAGTGGGCAGTAGGCAGTACGCAGTGGGCAGTAGGCAGTAGGCAGTGGATAGTGGGTAGTGGATCGTGGTAAGCGGTCAGTTCGGCCGTTGATTTGCAATTCTCACTTCGGTTCGAGGGCCTCGCGGAGCTTGGTCAGTGCCAGGCGCATTCGGGTCTTGACGGTGCCCAGGGGGATCTTGATGGTTTGGGCGATCTGGCCGTAGGTCATCTGGCCGTTTTGCCGCAACAAGAAGACTTCTTGCTCTTCGGGTCGAAGTTGCCGCAGGGCCCGGCGGACCAGGGCCAACTGCTCGCGGCGTGCCGCGTGGGCCTGGGGTCCCGGATCGTTGTGGACCAACGTCGCTTCTCCTTTGTCCAACGGTCTGCGTCGCCGCCGCCAGGCGGTGGTCCGCATGTCGCGTCCGGCGTTCAGGGCAATCCGGAAAATCCACGCCCTGAGGTTCTCGACCTCCGCCAGGCTACGGCGGTGGCGCCAGCACTTGACGAATGTCTCCTGGAGTGTGTCCCGGGCGTCCTCGCGATTGCCCACTAGGTAGTACAACATCCCGAGCAACTCGTCCTGGTAGCGCGAGAAAGCCTCCTCCAACCGCTCGGCGGCCTGCTGATGCTCGGCTTCGGCGGCGTGCCGGGTTGCACGGGGACGATTCATGTTTCGCTATTAAAGACGATGCGGGACGAAAGAGGGTTTCGCCGGCAGCCGGGTTTTTCTCCTGGCCCTCAGTCGTGTTCTCCCGGCACAGCGCCCGCCCGGGGCGATACGACTGTAAGCGAAGCTACCGGAAGCCCCCCCAGCCGGCAAGGGGTAGAGGAAGACGGAAACCTGTGCCTGGGCGGGGACGAATGAGGAACGTTCGGGGCTGCCGGGTGGCCGGTTGCCCCCTTAGTGCGCCATGTCGCACCGCCTATCAGCCGCACTTTGTGCACATCTAGCCGGACCGCTTGGAATAATACGCTCAATCCGTATGACCTACCTCGCCGACGAATCTTGGAGGAGGCCCGACTATGGCAGTCCCCGGCCGCCGAGAGTGCGTCTGAGAAACGGTTCCCCTCAAAGGGAAAAAGGGTGGACGGTCTTCCATAGGCTTCGAGCGGTGGATCGCCACTTGCCTGATTTTGACAGGGGCGGTGGTTTTGGCGTCTCGGGCGGTTGGGAAATGGCGTGGTCTTGCCACAATCCGCTTGGGGGATATGATAAACATGGAGCGGGTTCTATCCAGGGAGTCGATGGTGTACGGTTCAGTCTGCAGCCTGACGGCAGTGATGGTGCTGGCACACGTGCTGCTGGGTTGCTGCTGTCATCACCAACACGCTTCTCCGCACCAGCCGGCCTGCACGACGTGTGTGCATCATGCGGGGGCTGATTGCCACGGTCACTCGTGCGGGCAGGAGGGTGGTCGCCACCATTGGCCGGCCGGTGGAGAGCACCAGGACCGGGGCGGCTGCGAAGGCGGCCGCTGCGTGTTCGTGACCGGTCAGCCGTCGCGGACGCCGGTGGCTGCCGCGGCGGAGTTCTGCGGTGTGGTGACCGTGGTTGCGATGGTCGACGACGGGCTGCCGGCGGAGTCGAGCGTCTGTGCCGGAGCCTTCGCCGCAGGGAAACGCTGCGCGTCGCTTCGCACCCACCTCTGGCAGCAAGTCCTCTTGCTCTGATTCTGCGCCGATCTGCGCTCGGCTAGCGCAGCCCCACTGCGCGCAGAGCCGATCCATTGGGCGTACCGCGGGCGACTTGTCTACCAGTGCCGGCGCTTCGTTGCGTAGCAGAGGCACTGACGGGCAAACCGCCGGTGGTGTCCTTCCCACGCAGGCTTCACAAGACGCTGAGGGTGTGCGCGAATTCGGATTCGTGGAAAGCCGCGACCAGTGGTCGCGGAAACCCGCCGCCACTGGCGGCGGCTTTACACACCGATTTCCGGACACCCTGAAGAAACTTCACGTTGGGAGAGAACAATGAAAACCTTACTTCGCCCGGTTGCCAGGTGGCTGGTTCTGATTGTGGTTCTGGCGGCCGCCGCCGGCGTGCTGGTTCTCGCCCGGGGCAGTTGGCTACCGGCCGCCGAACGTCTGATCGTAGATCGCGCGCGGACTTCTTGGCGCCAGCCGCACGATCCTGCCGACCACGACCAGGTGGAGCGCGCCGCAGACGACCGTCATCAAGAGTCCTACGACCACCCACACGACGAGGCCGCCGCGCTGCCGGTGAGCAAGCAGGCCGAGGCCAAGGTCGGCCGAGACCTTCATCGGGTCGAACTCCGGCCCTTCGCGCGGACAATCAGCGTGCCGGCGACGGTCGTCGAGCGGCCGGGCAGGTCGAAGGTGCAGATCACCGCCCCGTTTACCGGGCTGGTGACGCGGATCCACCGCGTGGAAGGCGAGGCAGTCACGCCGGGGATGCCCCTGTTCGACCTGCAACTGACCCACGAAGAGTTGGTCGAGGCCCAGGCCGAGTTCCTCCGCATTGCCGAGGAACTCGAGGTGGTTCGGCGCGAGGTCGCCCGAGTGGCCGGCGTGGTGAGCCAGGGTGCGATTGCCGGCAAGTTCCTGCTTCAGCGGCAGTACGAGCAACAGAAGCTGGAAGCCGTGCTCCACGCGCAGCGCCAGCGGCTACTGTTGCACCGGCTGACGCCCCAACAGGTAGACGGCATCCTCAAGAACCGCAAGTTGCTGCAAGACTTGACGGTTTCCGCACCCTCTTCTGGCGAGAACGGCAACGGCAACGGCGGCCGGTTGATGCAGGTGCAGGAGTTGAGCGTGGAAAGGGGACAGCACGTTGCCGTGGGCGCGCCGCTGGGTACGCTGGCCGACCACGCCAGGCTCTATGTCCGGGGAGCGGCATTCGAGCAGGACATCCCCCGCCTGGTTGCGGCCGTGCGCAGCGGCTGGACCGTGACCGCCGTGTTCCAGTCACCGGAGAACGGCCGCAAGATGGTTGCCGATCTGAAGATCCTCTACCTGGCCAACGAGGTGGAAATGCAGTCCCGGGCGTTTTACTTCTACGTGAGGCTGCCGAACGAGGTGGCCCGCGACACCAGAACCGAGGCCGGGCAGCGGTTCATCGACTGGAAGTTCAAGCCGGGGCAGCGGCTGCGGCTGCTGGTGCCCATCGAACCCGCCACCGAGCGGATCGTGCTTCCGGTCGAATCGGTCGTTCGGGACGGCGCCGAGGCCTACGTCTTCGAATACAACCGGGACCACTTCGACCGCCGCGTCGTGCAGGTCGAGTACCGCGACCAGGACCGGGTAGTGATTGCCAACGACGGGAGCCTCAAGCCGGGAGCAGAGGTCGCCGTCTCCGGCGCGTACCAGATCCACCTGGCCACCAAGAACAAGGGGGGCCAGGCGATCGATGCGCACGCGGGACATCAGCATTAGGGGGGAGGGATTTGGGATTGGGGATTT
>CAZUAM010000294.1:0-4089 GCA_964618095.1 uncultured Planctomycetaceae bacterium
CCGCACCAACCTCGGCGACCTGCAACCCGGCGGCCCCGTGAACCTGGAGCGGGCACTGATGGTGGGAGAGCGTTTGGGTGGGCATTTCGTCAGCGGGCACATCGACGGGGTGGGCACGCTGTTGGAGCGGCGCGACCTGGGTGACTGGTCCAATTTCTACTTCTCGGTGCCCCGCCAGCTCGCCGCCCAGATGGCCTCCAAGGGGTCCATCACCGTCGACGGCGTCAGCCTGACCATCGTCGACAGCGAGCCGGATCGCTTCAGTGTGGCCTTGATCCCCTATACTCTGGCCGTGACCACGCTGGGCCCCTTGAAGGTCGGCGGCAAGGTCAACCTCGAAACCGATCTGTTGGCCAAGTACGTGCAGCGGCTGCTCGAGGCCAAGGACTGGGACGACCAGCAGGAAGGCGAACAGCCGGAGGTTCAAGGGTAATGGCCGGCCGCGGCTGAGACGGCCAGCCGATGTTCCACGTTCTCTTGCGCGACCACCGGTCGCGGCCTGACGATGCCATGCCCAGCGGCTCCTCGCACAACCAGACGCTATCGTTCTTGATGCGGCGCTTCGAGGAGGCGGGGATCCGGCCGCACACCCGATTCGGCCAGAACTTCCTGATCGACCCCAACCTCCAGCGGCTCCTGCTGAAGACTGCCCAGTTGGGACCCGACGACGTGGTGCTCGAGGTTGGCACCGGCACCGGGTCGCTGACGATCTTGATGGCCCCGCAGGCGGCTGCCGTGGTTACCGTGGAGATCGACCGCCAGTTGTTCCAGTTGGCCGGCGAGGAGCTGTACGGCCTGGAGAACGTTACCAAATTGCAGCTCGACGCCCTGAAGACGAAGAACCGGCTCAACCCGGCAGTGCTCGAGGCGGTCGCCGACCGGCTCGGCGCCGTACCCGGCCGGCGCTTCAAGCTGGTCGCCAACCTGCCGTACAACGTGGCCACGCCGGTGCTGGCCAACCTGCTGTCGATCGACGCCCCGCCGCAGACGATGACCGTCACGATCCAAAGGGAGCTGGCCGAGCGGATCACCGCCCGAGAAGGCACCAAGGACTACGGGGCGTTGAGTATCTGGGTGCAGAGCCAGTGCCGGCTGGAGATCGTCCGCATGTTGCCGCCGGAGGTCTTCTGGCCGCGGCCGAAGGTCTCCTCGGCCATCCTCCAGGTCGCCCTGGACCAGCGATTGCGCAGCCGGATCGCGGATCGCGGTTTCTTCCACGACTTCGTCCGGGCGATGTTCTTCCACCGCCGCAAGTTCCTCCGCTCCGAGCTGCTCAGCGCCTTCAAAGGGCGGCTGGACAAGCCGCGCGTCGACCGGATCCTGGCCCGGACGGGCCTGGAGGGGACCGAGCGGGCCGAGCAGCTCGACGTTCAGACGATGCTGGCCCTCTGCGAGGCCGTTCGCGCCCAGGTTGGCGATTGACGCCGCCCCTGCCATGAAGCTAGAATAACAGGATATTGAGGCGGTCCACCGCAGCACGTAGGGTGGCTGCTCGCAGCCACGCGTTTTCTGCCAACGCGATGGTGCTGCGCAAGGGACTCTGAGGAGACGGTTTCAGGCGGCCAATGCTCACGTAGGGCGGAGAGGCGGATCCACGATGCAGTTCATCGAAATGTCGGGCAAGATGTTGCAGCGCGTGGTCAGCGACGACGAGTTCAGCCCCGAACAACTCGCCAAGATCGGCCTGTCCGACGAGAGCGTGGTTCGGGTCAATCGCCAGGGCGACATCGAAATCCGCCGAGCCGCCAGTTGGGACGTGGTGGGCGGCCTGCTGGGGAATTTCGAAGAGCGCATCAAACGAGAAACCGGCCTCGATTGGGCCTGACTCCTGCCTTCAGTTCACCACGTTCCTCAGCGGCAACTCCAACAGCGCACGGCGGCAGGCCTCGGCCGTCTTCCGGCGAATATCGAGCAGCCCCTCTTCACTATAAAAAGCCGCGTGTGGGTTCAGGATCAGGCGGTGATGGGCCGGATGCTTCGGATCGCGCCAGGTGACAAGCAGCGGATCGTCATCCGGCGGCGGTTCCTGCTCCAAGACGTCGATCCCCGCACCCGCCAGTTGGCCCGAGACGATTGCCTCCGGCACCGCCCGCGTGTCGACCACCCCGCCCCGGGCCGTGTTCACCAGGTACGAGCCGGGCGGCATCCGGGCGATCGCGGCCGCGTCGATCATGTGCCGGGTCTCGCCGGTAAGCGGGCAGTGCAGGCTGACGACCAGCGACTCGGCCAACAATTCTTCGAGCGTTTCTATCCGGCGGACTCCCAAGGCCCTGTCGTATCCGTCCGGCTTGTAGGGGTCGTAGAAGACGACGTCCATTCCCAGGGCCTTTGCCCGAAGTGCGGCGGCGGTGCCGATCCGCCCCAGGCCGACCACGCCGAAGGTGCTTCTCCGCAGCCGCCTCAGCGGCGCCACCTGCTCGTGCGACCAGGCGCCCTCCCCCGTCCTCAGCCGCGAGTTCAAATAGTGCACACCCCGGGCCAATGCCAGCATCATGGCGATCGCCGTGTCGGCCACCTCTTCAGAGCCGTAGTCGGGCACGTTGGCCACGGGGATCCCCCGCCCGCGGGCGAACTCACCATCGACGTTATCGAACCCCACGCCCCCCCGGACGATCAGCTTGCAATGCTCAAGCCGCTCGATAATCTGCCGCCCAACCGTCACCTCGTGGTAGACGATAAGCGCATGGGCCCATTCGATCCGGCCGACCAGTTCCTCTTCGCCGTGGGCGCCCAGTGCCGTCACCTCGGCAATCTCGCCCAGGATCTGCCGCTCGGGCTGGAGTTCGTCGTGGAGAAAATCGGTGATGATGACCTGGAACTGCTTGTTCATCCCTACTGAATCTCCCAGAGAGTACTGTCAACAAGAACATGTAGGATACAGGAGGCCCCGCTGATGGCAAGGACTCCCGGAAACCCCGGCCTCCCGGCCTCCCGGCCGTGGTTGGCACGACGTCACGGCCGCTCGATGACCGGCGCCGTCTTGGTGCGGGGACGGACGGGCAGCGTCTCGATCCCGGCGAAGTCGGGATCGGCGATCGCCCGGATCTCTTCGTCGCCGCGGTAGGGACAGTTGGCGTCGACCCAGCCGATCAGTTGGCGGAGGCTCTTCCGGTCGAGCTTCACGTCGTAGTGCTCGCCGCCGGAGGCCAGCTCGATCAACCGGCTGGTGCAGGAGAGGTATTTCATCGGCCGGAAGGTCACGTAGCTGTTCGGGTCGCTCTGGGCGAAGTTTTCGCACATCAGCGCCCCCGCGATCCCCGGCGGGCCCTCCGGCATCCCGACGTTGTTGTAGTTGGCGTAGCCGACCAGGCTCAAGTACGGCTCCGTAAACGCGCCGCGGCCGGGTCGCAACGTGAGATCGTAATCTTTTCGGGCCTCGCCCTGGCCCTGATGGCACTCGCCGCAGTAGCGGTCCAGCACCGGCTGGACGTGCTTCAGGTAGCTGATGCTCTCGGTACCCCAGGGCGGCGGCGTCAGCTCCACGGGCGACTGCTCGAGCGCCGGCGCCGTCGCGGCGACCGGCGTGGTGCTGTGCAGCTCGTGACACCCGACGCAGCCGCGGCGCTCGCCCGGCATCACGCCCGTAAAGGACCGCATCGTCTGTAGCGCCCGATAGTGCTCGCCGAGGAGTTGAAAGTGCAGCGTCTTTCCCGCCGGGACCTCGAAATAGACCGACCCGTCGGAGCGGACCGGCACCGTGCCCAGGATTCGCTTCACGCCGTCGTCCTGCACGGCAGAGACGACCGGCCCGGAGAACCGCCCATCACGCGTCCAGGTGGAGTACGTCCGGGAGTCCATCTGGATGACACGGAGGTATTTCACGCTGTGGCGCGGCAGATCCGGAACACCTTGGTAGACGTCGGCGCTGTAGAGGATTCCCGGCCGGGACGATTTCCGGTCTTTGCCGGTGCCCGGCCAGGCGACCCGCTCGGGATGCGTCGGGGGCCGCGGCCGCGGCACCACTGGGATCGCGTGCCAGACGTTGTAGTGCCCCTCGTAGATCAGCTCGCGGTTGCCGTACACGTCCATCAGGTAGAGCTTGAACTTGTCGGTCCTCCCGCCCGTCCGGGCCGAGACCAGGAAGTCCTC
>CAZUAM010000294.1:4099-8817 GCA_964618095.1 uncultured Planctomycetaceae bacterium
GAGGTCGTGTTGACCCCGAGGTCGTGATCTACCTTGCCCGAGCCGTGGTAGTCGTCGGCCTCGTGGGGGTCAAGCGGCGGGGTGCCGCATTCGGGCCAGGGCACGTCGCAGGTGACCTTGGTCAGGCCGAGGGGAAAATTGCGGCCTTGCTTCGGGTCGAGGATCCCCACCGAGCCGGCGAACCAGTCGTGATGGGCCAGCCCGGTGAACATCACCCGCCGGCTGCCCGGGATCGCCCGCGGCTCGGCCAGGTGGTCCGGCCAGACGCTCTGGTTGCCCCAGAAGGTGGCCACGCCGGTGCCGTCGGGGTTTGTCGTCCACAGGCTCTGGATCCGCCAGAGGGCCTTATCGTGGTATTCCCAGCGCGAATAGCAGATCCGGCCGTCGTTCAACAAGGCCGGGCACCAATCGGGCTCGTTGTTCCGGCTCACCAGGTAGATGTTCTTACCGTCGGCGTCACATCGGGCCAACACGTAGGCGTAGGTGTACGGCATGCAGCGGACGTAGGTGTTGCAGCGGGTCGTGATGAAGATGATATGCCCGTCGGGAAGGTAGATCGGGTCGATATCGTCGTAGTCGCCCGAGGTAAGCTGCCGCAGGCCGCTGCCGTCGACGTTGATTTCATACAGGTGGAAGCCCTTCTCGTCGTGTGCCTTGTAACAGAAGAGCACCCGCTGGGAGTCGAAGGACAGGTCGGGCCGCCAGAAGCTGCCCGGCCTCTCGGGCGCCAGCTTGCGGACCTGCCCGCCCGGGTGCAGTCCGCGTAACAGCAGCAGCCGTCCGCCGGGCACGGCCATCATCCCGTTGCGATGCCGGGCCTGGTGCGGCCATTCGGCCCCGGCCGGGTACGGATTGTCGACAAACAGCACCTTCGAGAAGTTGACCGCCGGGTTCTTCAGCATGATCCTGCGCTTCACCGCCCGCACCGCCAGATATACTCCCTCTCCCTGGGGGAGAGGGCCGGGGTGAGGGCCGACACCCGCCTCCTTCACCTCTGACTTGCCAAGCTGCCTCTCCAGCGCGTCGAGCTCGGACAGCTCGCCGCCGAGATCAGGCGTCCTCGGACTGCGTTTCAGCCGCGCAGCCAGTTGACGGGCCCATTTGATCTCCTGGACCGCCCGCTCGACGGTCGGTTTCTCGTCCGCCTGGAAGAGCCAGTCGCGGCGGAGCACGGCTTGTGCCTCTTCGGGCGTCAGCCGGCGGGTTTCGGGCTCGCCGGGTTCCGACGTGGCTGCGGGGGCGTGGGGCACGCCGGGGCGCGGGACCCGCGCCAGCCGCCGCCTGGCGGCTTCGGGAATTTCAGTAAACTTTTGCCAACTCTTCGCGTCGATTCCCGCCGCCGTTTGGAGTTGGCCCTGGGAGGCCCACGTCCCCGAATAACCCCGGGCCGGCCGATTCAAGCCGGCCATCGCCAGGCACATGCCCGACGGCGGATCGACCACCAGCAGGCCGCCGGTCTGGCCGTCCAGCGTGCTGTAGTCGTTCTCGTGCGAATGGGCCGACTCCAGGTTGGCGTAGGCCGAAAGCCGCACATCGTTGAGCGGCCCGTCGGAGACGTTGGCCAGCACGAACTCCACGGCGGCCGTCGGGCCGTCGCCCATCACCGCGCGGACCCGCACGCGGAGCTTCCCGTCGGCCGTCTCCACCAGGCCCACGGCCCGGCGCCGGTCGATCGCGCGGATCGGCTGGAGGACGCGGAGGTTCTCGGTCTGTTGGCTGTTGATGGGCGTGCCTGCCCGGCGTGCGGCACCGTCATGGTAGTGCAGATAGTATCCGAACCGGCTGAGCTGCCCGCCCTTAGGACAAGTCAGGCCCTGCCGTCGCCCCTCCCAAAAGAAGTGACCCGGTCCGGAGAGGGCAAAGTCCGTCGTGCCGTTCTTGATCCACACAATTTCCGGAGCCGCCTTGTCGGCCGCAGTCGCCGGCGGCTCAGGCATCATGGCGAACCGCTCCCGGGCCGCGTCCAGACGCCGGGCTACTTCCACGTGTGATGCACCAAAGGCAAACAAGACCACTTGGCGGGCCGACTGGCCAGGCGGAAGCACGTCCGTCTGCCAGGTGAGGATGCCGTCGGTATTCCCCGTCGAATCGGCCCCGGCCAAGAGCACGGCCGGCGAGCCGATGACCACCAGCAGGATGACTCCTAAGCGAACTGCTGTCTTCATGGTGTCCGTCCTATCGCCTCCTGGGGACCTCTTGGGCAGCCAACTAAATGGAGTTGCACGATTTTGGGAATGGAGCGTTTAGCCGGCGTGGCTACGCGGCGGCAAGTCCCGGCGTGGCCGCCTGGGCTAAACATTGCGGAATTCCCGGAATCACGAAATCCTGTTTAGCTTACAGACACCCCGACATTCTACCGAGTCTCGGGAGGCCGGCACAGCCTCCGCCCGCAAATCATCCGCGCAGGTGCCGGCTCTTCTCGTACCGCCGAACTTCGGCCAGGGGTACGCGAAAGCTGCCGCGGACCTGGACGAAATCGAGCTGCTGCCGGCCGAGCAGACGGCGGACCTGTTTGCGGGAGGTTTTCCAGCGCCGGGCGAGCTGGTCTAGCGAGAGGGTTCCGGCCAAGTGGGGATCACGACGGCGGGGTTCGGGCTTCATGGGGGCCACCGCTGCACCTCCTTCGGCCGCCATCACGAGACTCCCGGCCACCAGGGCGGGCCCAGCCTCAGTCACTCACTTGAAGATCAGCACACCGGTGTCCAGCCCGGCTTGCCGCGCGAGTTCGACCAGCTTGTCCCTCTGCTTCCTGTTCAGCCGCATCAACCGTCTGACGTGTTGCCAGCTTCGCCGATCTGACATCTGATGCACGAGGTCTCTCTGATCTTTGATCCGACGCGCGAGCTGGCAGGCCTCCGCCAGCGTCAAGGTTTCGGGATCGAGGCGTTTGTACTTGGCACGGATCTCCTGGCTGACTGCCCGGAAGGCGATCAGCACGTCTTCTCTGCTGCACCAGCCCAACGCCCTGGGCAATGAGCCCAGCCTTGTGTGTGCGTGTCTGTCCATGGTAGCACCAGCAGAGTGGTCCGGTCAGATGGCCAACCGCGCCAATATCCGTGGCAGCGCCCCGGGGGCGATGTCCGGGACCTTCGGGCGGCCGCCGGCACTCCGGCAGAACCCTCCAGCACCGGGCCCTTGGAACCGAAATCCCGTGCGGCTCTCAGTTTACACACAACTGCCCGGCTGCACTACCCGAGATGCCCCGATGGAAATCGGCAAGCTACCCAGACCGGAACGCCAGTCCCGCATGAAGCAATGCTAGCACCAAACGGGCCCGGAAAACGGGGGGCCGGCCGGGGCCGTCTTTTTCGGGCAATTTCTCCGGCCGCTGCGCAGGATCGTGCCGGAGACCGGGTATAGGATGGTGAAGGGACAGGGATTGAGGCAACGGAGTGCGACGATTTCTCCTGAACCGACGCGGATGAGGAGGTGCAACGTGAACACCGCAGCTAGAACGGCCGCCATGGCTCTGACCCTGCTGGTGAGCGTCGGTGCCGCTTCCGAAACGCTGGCCGAGGGCTGGCGACCGAGTGATCACCCTGAACCGCGGATCGCATCCACCGTGCCCAGCCTGGGATTTGCCTACCGCGTGATCCCCGGATACGGTTTTCGGGTAATCGTTGTTCGGCCGGGAACGCCGGCGGCGCAGATCAGACTCGAGATTGGCGACGTGGTCCTGTCCGTAAACGGACATCCACTCACGCACATAGGCGCGGATCTGCCGGCACGCCTCGAGGCCGCCCGTCACGGTGGTCGGGTCACACTTGGGATCCGGGAGGTGCGGACCGGTCGGGTGATCATTCGGTCGACCAACCTGTTTTACCCGTACGGAGGGAGCGGCCGGCAAACAACCTCAATCGGACCTGCCCTATAGCCGATGACAGATCGATCGGGCTGCGACCAGGCCGCCGGTTCATCTCTGGCGGCTTGGTTCGCGCGCGGCCGGCGAGACGCTCTCAGACTCTTTCGGCGATGGCGGAAACCATCGGCAGCTCGGCCAGGAGCTGTTGCCGGATCTTGCCCCCGAACAGCAGGTCCCGCCGGCTGATTACGCCGACCACCTTACCGTCCGAGATAACCGGGAGGCGCCGGACGCGCGTGGACAAGAAGAGTTTGGCCAGATCGACCAGGGGGACGTGCTGGCTGACGGTCGTCACGTCGGTGGTCATGAAGTCGGCAACCTTGCCGCTTAGCCGCAAGGTGCTGATGCCCTGAAGCAGGTCGTATTCGGTCATCACCCCGAGCAGTCGCTGTTGGCTATCCACCACCGGCAGGCCGCTGATCTGGCGCAGTTCAAACAGGTCCACCGCTTCCTGGATGGTGGTATCGGGCCGGACCGACACCACGTCGGTGGTCATGATATCCCCGGCCGTGAATAGAGTTACCTCTGATGGCCGCATGGTACCCCCCGTCTCTCGTCAATAGATCCTGGTCCAAGATGACTATAGCTTGCAATTCCGCGCGGCAGGAGGATCGTCGGCGACTGCTCGCCTGCTGCCGGGGCAGTTCGGGCAGACCTGTGGGCCGATCGGGCCCCACCGACTAGCACCAAACGGCTTTGTGCTTGCTGGCGTTAACTTTGCGGGACGACGTGGCCCGGAAAAAAGGGGACGGGTCCAATTTGTGCGAAGCACCCTTCGGGCCGTTCCGGCAAATTGGACCTGTCCTGGGGTGTTCAGTTTTGGTGATTTTGTGACGTAATTGAGGTTTTCACGAGG
>CAZUAM010000295.1:0-7820 GCA_964618095.1 uncultured Planctomycetaceae bacterium
GCCGCAGGTAGCCGGGTGCCAGAAGACGTCGCGCAGTTCTTGCCCTGGAATCTCAGCGCGGAACGCCGCGCGGAACTGACCACGCCCGAGGCAACCGTGCCCATCAACGACAGTTCTTAGCGTGCTGGCCAACCTTTCCCCACCGACGCTTCCTCGCCCCAAACGCCCCCGCACTTCCGCCCAATCATCCCCCGCGCCCACCCGAAAGACGGGTTGGGCGAATGTTTACCCTGGGTCGTAAGTATTCGCCCAACCCGTTAGAATAAGCGTTTGACTGCCGATTCCACCCGACAGTGGCATGAAGATAGATCCGATGACGTAGACTGCGTCAACAGTTTGCGAAAGCGTGGCAAGAACGAGCCCTTTTACGAGAGGCTCAAAACGGGTTGGGCGAATACTTGCCCTGGGTCAGGGCTGAACCGAGCCGTTGCCCGGCAGCGTAGAATTGACGTAACGGCGTCTACCAGCGGGACGCAGGAGAAGGCGGCCCAAAGGCCCGCGGACGCGGTCCGGGGGCTTTGGGGACCGGCTCGCGGTTGCCGGAGGTCCGGGACGCGAGAGACGCCAAACCGAGGAACCCAAGAACCGGGCGCTTGGGCCGAATTACTAGTTGACCCGCCGTTGAGGCCTGCTCGGCGGATCCGCCCGAAAGGAGCGAAGAGATGATTGGCTTGTTCGACCCGTTGTTTTGGATGTTGGTTGGCCCGCCGCTCTTACTGGGGATTTGGGCCCAGTTCCGCGTCAAGGCGACCTACGCGGCCGCCCGACAAATGGCGGCCCCGCTGAGTGGTGCGGCAGCGGCCCGGCATATTCTGGATTCGGCCGGGTTGGAGCAGATCAAGATCGAGCAGGTGCCCGGCCGTCTGAGCGATCACTACGACCCGCGGCACAAGGTTCTGCGGCTCAGCCGGGAGGTCTATCAGAGCCGCTCGCTGGCGGCGGTGGGTATTGCTGCCCACGAGGCGGGCCATGCGATCCAGGACGCCCGGGCGTACGCCCCGTTGGTGGTCCGCAATGCGGCCGTCCCGGCAGCCGGATTCGGCAGCAACGCCAGCTTCATCCTGATCTTCCTGGGACTGATTTTCACGTCCCTGTCGTGGTTGGCTCTGGTGGGCATCGGGCTGTTCGGCTGCGTGGTCTTCTTCCAGTTGGTCAACCTGCCGGTGGAGTTCAACGCCAGCAGCCGGGCCAAGGCCCAGTTGGTCGGCCTGGGCATTGTCAACCAGCAGGAGCTAGGCTACGTCGACAAGGTCCTCAAAGCGGCCGCCTGGACCTACATAGCGGCCACGCTCCAGGCGGTGCTGACGCTAGTGTACTACCTCATGATCTTCGCCGGCGGCAGCCGGGACTGAGGCTAAGGTGGAAGGCGGAAGGGGGAAGGGGGAGCCGAAGGTGGACGAGAATCCCTATGGCTCGCCTTCCGGCAGTTGCGAGAGGACATCAGTCAGCCCGAGTCGAGCGCGGATGATGTCCCGATTTGAGCGTCTTCTCGTCCTTTTTCATCTGGTCGGCCTGCTCCTATACGTGCCCTGTTTTTTTGCGACTGCACCGCACATGGAGTTCGGGTTCGGGCCTTGGACCCTACTGATGACTGCCCACTTCCTTATGATGTTCCTGGGGCTGGTCGTCTTCGTCGTGATCGTCCGGGACTTGTACCTCCGCGACTACTTCACAGCGAACCAGAAGCTGACCTGGGCCCTACTTTTTTGTCTGCTGACCCCGAGCATCTGGGTCTACTTCTTCCGGCACGCATGGAAGCCGCGCAATCGAGTCCCTGCCTGAACGTCTGATACGCCCCTGACCCCTCACCCCTCACCCCTCGGCTCTACAAAAAGCGGGCGCCTCGGACAGTCTCCGTCTGTCCGGGGCGCCCTTCGTCGCGCGACGAACGATGAGCGAGTCGCCGGCGACTTACCAGGCGACTCGTGGTGACGCTATTTGACCTCCTTCAGATCGATCGGCCGCTGCTCGGCGGCCGCAAGCAGTGAGGCCTCCAGCACCCGCTGCGTCTGGTAGGCGTCCTCAAAATCGGGAATGGGAACCGTGGGCTCCTCGCCCGCGAGCACCTTGAGGATGTCGTAGGCCTCGTTGGTAAATCCGTGCTCGTAGCCGATGATGTGGGCGTCGGGCCACCAGTTGGCCACGTAGGGGTGATCGTCACCGTGGGTGCACATGATCGTGGTCCAGCCCTGCACGGCCCGGGGTAGCGTGGCATCGTAGTATTCCAGTTCGTTCATCCGCTCGAAGTCGAACTTCAGGGCACCCTTGGTGCCGTTCAGCTCGAAGGTGTTGCGGTTCTGGTTGCCGGTTGCCTGTCGGGCGGCCTCGAAGCTGGCCACCGCCCCGCCGGAGAACCGGGCCAGGAACAACACGGCATCGTCCACGGTCACGGCGCCCTTGCCGGCCGCGGTCCGGCCGCTGTCGGCAATCTTGCCGCCGGCCACCCCGCCCGCCAGCGTACGCTCCTTGATGAACGTCTCGGCAATCGCACCGGCGATCTGGGTGATCTCCTGTCCGGTCACGAAGCGGGTGATGTCGATAATGTGGGCGTTGAGATCGCCGTGGGCGCCGGAGCCGGCGAGCGTTTTGTCGAAGCGCCAGACCAGCGGGATCGACTCGTCGGCCCAATCCTGGAGATAGGCCGCCCGAACGTGCCGGATCTCGCCGAGCTTGCCGTCTCTGACCAACCGATGTGCCAGGGCCACGGCCGGGCAGCGGCGATAGTTGAACCAGACGAACGTCTTGACGCCTGCGGCCTTGGCGGCCTGGGCCATTTCTCGGGCGTCGCTGAGGGTGCCGGCAAGCGGTTTCTCGCAAGAGCACGGTTTTCCGGCGGCCACGGCGGCCTTGGCCACCGGGGCGTGCATGTAGTTCGGCGTGACCACGTCGATCAATCCGATCTCCGGCGAGTTGACGGTCTGCTGCCAGTCGGTCGATGCATTCTGCCAACCCCAGTTGTCGGCAAAGGCCTGGGGATTTTCCTCCTCCTGCCCGAATACCGTGTGCATCACCGGGCTAAGCGGCGGCTGGAAGAACTTGGCCACCTGGCCCCAAGCGTTGGAATGCGAACGTCCCATGAAGCCTTGCCCGATCAGGGCCACGTTGATCGTCCCCATAGTGAACTCCTCCAAGACACGTCTTCGACGACTGGCTATCAGCGGTGGTTATAGACCGGTTGGTTTGTGTTTGCAAGGGGCCGCAGGAGCAGGCTTCGTATAAGGGTAAGTCAAGTAGGGCCGACTGTGCCGGCGGCCTGCGGCTCATGATACCCACCGGAAAGCAGCGGGGACAGCCGGGCCTACTGATTTCTGTAGGGCACCGTGGTCCCCCTTTCACTGGGCGTCTTGGGAATTCTGGTAAAACAGGGTGCCGCTATCTGGAAAAAATGCGGCAAATAGGGGGCAGCTACGTCTGGAAATCCCGGCTGAAAACAGGTACCATACTGAAAGACGCCGATGGCGGGCGGAATCCGAGGGATAAGCCCGCGGCGCCCGTACCCTATGGAAACAGACCTCTTGGAATCTAGAGAGGAGGCCACGTCATGTTACACGTGCTGAAGCACAGTCGGCTGATCTGGTTGGGGATAGGCCTGGTGGGTGGATTGATCCTCTGCGGTGTGTGGCCGCAGACCCCGTTGCACGCGGTGGCCACCGACCGCGCCCAGACGTTCGCCATGGCCACCGGGCCGGTGGACGACGAATTCGAGGCGGTTTACTTCCTCGATTTTCTCACCGGCGACCTGAATGCGGTCGTGCTGGGGAGACAGGGCAATGCATTCACCGCATTCTATTTCTACAAGAACCTGGTCAATGATCTGGGCGTCGATCCGGCAAAGAATCCCAGCTACATGATGGTCACCGGGACGGCTATCCTGCGGCGCGGTACGGGGCGGCTGCGGCCAAGCGCGGCGGCCGTCTACGTGGCGGAGGTCACCACCGGGAAGGTGGCCGCCTATGCGATCCCGTGGTCAAAAAATGCACATGCTTCCGGCCAGATCATCGGGCCCGCCCCGATGATGCCGCTGGCCGTGACCCGGTTTCGCGCCGCCGCCGGCGCCGGCGTACCGCCTGGGCCATGATCGGCCGCCCCGCGGCGAGCCGAGGGCAGAAATGCTCCGGGGTTGGGGCCGCAGTTGTGGCTTTGCCTTCTTCCCGAGGGTGCCGCGCGACGGTGCAACTGTCGCACGAGCGCGCTGGGGGCAGCCTGCGGCTGACCACCAGCCACCCACTCAACTGCCAGGAAAACTTCGCACACACCCCCGCTGCCGCCGCTTGACCCTTTGGGGCATGCGACTCTACAATGAGGGTCTCTCTCAAACGTCTCGGATGGGTTGGATACGTGGAAATCACCGTCAATGGTCAGCTCCGCCGGGTAGCCCAGGGGATCACGGTTGCCGAGCTGCTCCAAGAGCTGGGGCTGGCCGATAAGCAGGTGGCCGTGGAGGCCAACCTCGAGTTGGTGCCCCGCCAGCGCCATGCCGGGCACCGGCTGGCCGACGGCGACCGGCTGGAAATCGTCACCCTGGTAGGAGGAGGCTAGCAGCATGGCTACGGACACCACGCCCGCCGATCCCCTGCGGATCGGTTCCCACTCGTTTTCCAGCCGGTTGATCGTCGGCACCGGCAAATACGCCGATTACGAGCTGATGAAGGAGGCGCTGGGCGTCTCGGGCACCGAGTGCATCACGGTGGCCGTCCGCCGCGAGCGACTGATCGACGCGGAGGGGAAGAACCTGCTGGACTATATCGACACCAGCCGATACACCATCCTGCCCAACACGGCCGGCTGCTTTACGGCCGAAGACGCCGTCCGCGTCGCCCGCTTGGGACGCGAAATCCTCTCCCAGATGGACAATCCGGGCGCAGACTGGGTCAAGCTGGAGGTGCTGGGCGACAAGAAGACCCTGCTGCCCGACCCGCTGGGCACCCTCAAGGCAACTCAGAAGCTGGTGACCGAAGGGTTCCAGGTCCTGGTCTACACGAGCGACGACCCGGTGGTTGCCCGGCGGCTGAAAGAGGCCGGGGCCACCAGCGTGATGCCGGCCGGCAGCCCCATCGGCTCCGGACAAGGAGTCCTCAATCCCAACGCCATCCGCATCTGTCTGGAGTACCTGAAGGACAACGACGCCGACTATCCGGTGATCGTCGACGCGGGGGTGGGCACCGCCAGCGACGTGACCGCGGCCATGGAGTTGGGCGTAGACGGCGTGCTGCTGAACACCGGCATCGCCCATGCCGACGATCCGCTGCGGATGGCCCGGGCGATGCGGCTGGCGGCCGAATCGGGCCGGCTGGCCTTCCTGGCCGGATGCATTCCCAAAAGGCTCTATGCCACCGCCAGCAGCCCGCTGGAGGGCACCATCGCAGCCGGCAGGTAGTCCGACGGCACCTATCCCGGATGATTCACAAGCATGTAGGGTGGCTGCTTGCAGCCACGCGTTCTTTGATGTCCCAACGTCCCGCAGCTCTCTCGCTCACCAACCGCCCGGCGGTCCCTGCAACTCGCCGACGATCATCAGGATCACGATCAGGACAAGACACACCAGGGCCAGCACCAACTGAATCCCGCAGAGGATGATCCCGGCAATCGCCAACCCTCGGCTCGCGGATTTTCGGGCCGTGATCCCGAGCATGATCCCGATCGCCGCGACCGGGGTCCCGAGCAGTGGGCAGCACAGACAGGACAAGAAGAATCCGCAAAGACCCAGGACGAGAGAAGCCACGGCCTTCGGATCGGTCCGCGGCACGGGGCCGCCGTATGGCACGGGCGTGGGGCCATATTGGGTCGGCGCCAGGTAGGGGTTCTCGGCGTCCTCCGGATCAACCGGCCGGGGGCCGAAGGGGCTGTCCGGCTCGGCGGCCGGCGGCGGGGGCGGCGGCTCCGACCGCTCGCCTGCGACCTCCGGCGCCGGTGGGATACCTTGGCGGCCGGCCTCCGGCTCCGGGACCGTCGAGAACGCCCCACAACCCGGACACAGCGCACGACGGCCCGATGTGCCGTCGCCGGCCCGCAACAACCTGCCGCATTGTGGACAACGAAATTCGATCGGCATGAAACCTCCCGCAACTGCGATCCCGGTCCAGCTTTGCTACGTCAAACAACGGCGGTCGTGTGGTGCAAAGAATAGCCGGGCCGCAACGCGGCCCGGGGAAGTCTGCTTTTTCGGTGGTTCTTTAGGGCCGCGTTGCGGCCCGGCGATCGTTTTTTTACTAAACAGTAAACTGCCCCAAGGCAACGCTGAAAATGACACTTGTGACTCCCTCTGGCTTGACCGGCTTGGTTCCTCCATGATACACTTTTCTCCAGAAGACTCGACACCCGGAAAGGAGAACTCATGATGCGTCCCGATTCTTGCACCGCCCATGACGGACGCCGCCCGGCTGAGGGGCGGGAGGCCGGCCGCCGTGATTTTCTGAAGAAAGCCGGCGCGCTGCCGGCCGCCTTGATTGCCGCCGGATACGGAACCGGCACCTCCGCCGCTCCGCCCGAAAAGCCCAAGCTGCCGCAGATCCGCCTGGGACGGTACTCCCTCTCGCGCCTGATCTGCGGGGCAAACCCCTTTGGCGCAGGCTCGCATCTGTCCGTCTTCGTCAATCACCAGATGAACGAGTATTACACGCCCGAGCAGATCCTCAAAACACTCCGCCGCTGCCAGGAGGTGGGCATCAACTGCTGGCAGTCGGGCACCGGCCAGATCGAGCAGTACCGCCGCTTCTGCGACCAGGGACTCGAGATGCACTACATCGCCATCGACTCCGGCGGTCCCGAGTCGATCGAAAAACTCCGCCGCGGCGGCTGTATTGCCATCGCCCATCACGGCGAAACCACCGACGGGATGTTCAAGTCCGGGAAGATCGACAAGATGCAAGACTACCTCAAGCAGGTCCGCGACGCCGGCCTGCTGGTGGGCGTCTCCACCCACATGCCCGACGTGGTCGACACCGTCGAATCGAAGGGCTGGGACGTGGACTACTATATGACCTGCGTCTACGAGCGCCACCGCAGCCGCGAGGCGTTGGAAAAACTCCTCGGGCAGGCGCCGATCCCCGTCGGCGAGGTCTATCTGCCCAACGACCCGCCGCGGATGTTCAAGGCCGTCCGCCAGACCAAGCGGCCCTGCCTGGCCTTCAAGATCCTGGCCGCCGGCCGGCTTTCGGAGCGCCGCGGGTGGGTCGAGCAGGCATTTCGGCAGACGCTCGAGTCGATCAAGCCGGGCGACGGGGTGATCGTCGGCATCTACGACGAGTACGCCGACCAGCCGGCCGACAACGCCGCGCTGGTCCGCCGGTTCTCCATGACCGGCCGCTCCGGCTGAAAGCCGACGTAACCCGACACGGCAGCAACGCCGTTGGCAAAGGCCCTCACGCAAAGGCGCCAAGGCGCAAAGTTGCGGCTCCAGTCAATGTGTGATAAGGAAAAAGGGGGAAGGGGAGAAAGGGAAAATCAAAGACTTGACGTGCTCATTTCCGTTTTTCCCCTTTTCCATTTTCCCTTATTACACCTCAACTGCATTCGGGTGAAGTGCTTTCTCTTTCCTTTGTGCCTTGGCGCCTTTGCTAGAGTTTTCCTCCGCGAGAGCCCTCAGCCTGCCACTTTCTCGGCACAGTAGAGCCCGAAAGGGAACAGCCGCAGCCGCTTGACGATTCTAAACCCCCCGCCGCGGAACTGCTCTTCCAGCTCGCGGAGGCCGAACGAGGCGTCGGCGGGATGGCCCCACTGGAAGAGCTTGTCCCAGAGCCTGACCGCCTTGCCGCCGGGCTCCTCCAAAAACAGCGTCCCTCCCGGCCGCAGCACCCGGTGACACTCCCGCAGCACCTCCC
>CAZUAM010000295.1:7830-8811 GCA_964618095.1 uncultured Planctomycetaceae bacterium
CTCCCGCCACTTGGGAATATGTTGGAGCATGTCGAAGATCACGATGCAGTCCTTGCTGGCCTCGGGAAAGCTGCCCATCTCCGCGGCGTCCATCACCAGGAACTCCGCCCCGGGCAGCCCGGGCCGGGCCCTGGCCAACTCAATCTGCTCGGGCATCAGGTCAATCCCCACATAGCTCCCCGGCCGCAGCCGCCCAAGCAGCACGGCCCCGTACCCCGACCCGCAGCCGATCTCCAAAACGTCCTGCCCCTCCCCTTTCAGCCCCAGCCGCCGAAACAGCGGAAACTCGACGCACCGCTGCAACAGCCGCCTCCCCAGGCTGTTCATCGCCCGCAGTTCACGATCAGTCAATCTCATCCGGCCCTCTGCGGTACGCCGCAAATATAATGGTGGGCATCTACCACCGCTACACCGAGCAGGCCGCCGAGGACGTCGCCCTGGTTCGGCGCTTTGGCGCAACTCAAAAATCGTAGAGTGGGTAAACCGAATCGGGCGCCAGCTCCCATCGACTCTTCGGTGGCTGATGCCCCCCCCGGGATCACGATCCAAGGCGATGGTTGACATTGGCGCGATCGTCGATCTTCGCTAGTCTACGATATAGGGGGATCCTGTCAGGGGCTTGCAGCCACCAATGAGGTGTAGAATTCAGCCTGGCAGCGGGGTAATGTACTTAGGCACACTTGCAACATGAGTAACGCATCGAATTGCCGAGACTCTATCTGAGGTCACGCTTCCGGTCGGATATTGTGAAGCACGGGAGATTTGGCCAGGCGGACAACCTCCGTTAGAAACATGGCAATGGAATTCATGCGCGAGTCCGAAATGTTGGAGCCCGCCAAACGGTGGCTCGAATCGCTTGGCCTCGTGACGAAAACCGAGTTCGTAAACCCCTGGGGCGTCTGCGATCTTGTCGGGTGTACCCTGAACAAGGGAAGGGTGGCGAATAGACTTGCCCTAAAGCAGCGAGCTCCTATTGGCACT
>CAZUAM010000296.1:0-8802 GCA_964618095.1 uncultured Planctomycetaceae bacterium
TCGGCGGGTGAGGGCGTCCAGTTCTGGAACAGGAACAGAGGAGGTCTGACCATGTCAACACTCTGGAGTGCGGTAGTTGCCCTGGGGGTCGTGCCCGGCGATGGGAGTACGCTTGCCGGCGTGCCGACCCCGCCGGCTGCGGTCCTCGAGCAGCCGCTGGTGCCGCCGCGGACCGGAACGGAGCTTCGAGACGCCGTCCGCGCGGCGATGCGTCGTTGGGCCCGGCCCAGCAGCAAGCAAGCCGATCTGGCTGCCCGGGAGTTCCTCGTCCTCTACCACGAGCTTCAGGCCGACGATCGGTTGGCCCGCGGCCAGCGCCGGCAGTTGCAGACCAAGGTCCGCGGCCGGTTGTTGAAGCTGGCCGAGCAGATCAACAAGCGGGTGGCCATCGAGAAGCGGCTGGCCAAGACGCGGCGCCCCAAGTCGGTCGACGCGGTGGCCGCCAGCGGCGGGGTGCTGGCCCAGATCGGCGTCTTCGGCCGGCCGGGCGGCGTCGCCATGCCCGGCTTCGCTGGGCCCGGACTGGGGCGCGGCATGATGGGTGGCGGTCCCTTCGGGGGTGCCGGGCAGTCCGGTGACGACCACGGACCGGAACTGGTCGAGCTGATCCAGCAGACCGTCGCCCCGCAGACCTGGGACGTCAACGGCGGACTGGGAACCATCTACTACTGGCGGCCCGGCCGCGCCTTGGTCATCCGCCAGACGGGCGACGTGCACGACCAGGTCGGCGGCCTGCTGGAGCAGTTCGGCCGGATGCAGCGGTAGCCGCCGTGGGAGCGGAATCCCTGCGTTGTTCTGCCCCTGGCTACGGCCCACAAAGCCGTGACCGGTGGTCGCGCCAAGCGACGACGATCCGATCTTCGCCGTCCTCTCTCGCGACCACCGGTCGCGGCTTTGTGAATCCGACGTTCCGGCCGCCAAGTTGATCGGACGGCCGTCTGATGTCAGAATACGTGCTTGAGAATCCTCGGGCAACCAGCGGCGCGAAGCACCATGCACGCAGAAATCATCGCCATCGGCGACGAAATCACCAGCGGACAACTGCTGGACACCAACACCCGGTGGCTCAGCCAGAAGCTGGAAGAGCTGGGAATTCGCGTGTTGTACCATTCGACCGTGGGCGACGCGCTGGAGCCGTGCGCGGGCGTCTTCCGGCAGGCGATCGCACGGGCCGACGTGCTGGTGGCAACCGGCGGGCTAGGGCCCACGGCCGACGATCTCACGCGCCAGGCGATTGCCCAGGCCGTCGGCCGCAAACTGCTGCTCAATCCGAAGGCCCTGGAGCACGTCCGCCGGATGTTCGCCCGACGCAAGCGGGAGATGCCCCGGCAGAACCAACAGCAGGCCTTGATCCCCGCCGGCGGAAACATGATCGACAACCCCCATGGGACCGCGCCGGGGATCTACCTGGAGGTGCCGCGTGAAGCAGAAGGCACCAGTCCATGCCGCCTGTTCGCCCTGCCGGGCGTGCCCGCAGAGATGAAGCAGATGTGGCACGAATCCGTCGCCGAGCAGCTCCGCAAGCTGGGGGCGGGCCGGCGGATCATCCGCCACCGGCGGATCAAGTGTTTTGGGGCCGGCGAGAGCCAGATCGAAGCGATGCTGCCCGACCTGATCCGCCGCGGGCGTAAGCCCAGCGTGGGCATCAATGCCAGCAAGACCACGATCATCCTCCGCGTGACCGCCGAGGGGGCCAGCGAGGAGGAATGTTACGCCGCGATGGAGCCGACCACTGCCACCATTCGCCGCAGCCTCGGCCGGCTGGTCTTCGGCCAAGACGACGACGAATTGCAGGACGCGGTCGTCCGCCTCTTGCGCCGGCAAGACCGGACGCTGGCGACCGCCGAATGGGGAACCGCCGGGCTGGTGGCCGAGTGGCTGGACAGTGTGCCCGAGGTGGAAGGCCATTACCTGGGCGGAGTGGTCGCGGCGGGCAACAAGGCCCTTGCCGACGTGCTGGGCGTCGAGCCCGAGCTTCTGGCTCGGCATCTGCCCGCCGGCAGCGAAGTGGCCCGGGCGATGGCCCTCGGCTGCCGGGAGCGGTTTGCGTCGGATTACGCCTTGGCCGTGGGCCGCTTTCCGGAGTTCGACCCTGAAGCGGCCGAGCCCAACCCGGTGTTCTTCGCCTTGGCGACACCCGGCGGTGCGGAGGTCAAGCAGTCTCCCTTCGCCGGTCACCCGGACTGGTTGAAGGTCTTTTGCGCCAAGCGGGCACTGAACATCGTGCGGCTCGCACTGCTCGAAGCGCCGTAGACTGCCGCTCCCCTCCAGGTCCCGCGCCCACGCGCCGGCTCACAGCTTCGAGGTGATCCGGTCGCCCTTCCGCACTGTGTCCTGCTCGAGCACGATCTTGCAGCGCGACTTCTTCGGTGCGGCCTGCACGACCTCGATTTGGCCGACGTAGATGCCGAGGCTGCCGGTTTGGCGGTAGACCTCCAGGCGGTGTCCGGGCCGCAGGCCGTCGGCGGTGCCGAAGGAGATCTCCACTTGGCCCTCTTCCAGGACTGCCAGCACTGCGCCGCCTAGGAGCAAGGGGGGTTCGCCGGCCTTGGGCGGCTCGGTGGGCGGCGGCGGCCCGGGGCGCTCTCCGGTGGTGACGCGATCACCCTTCCGGGTCGCGCCTTTCAGCGACTCGGAAACTACCCGGCAGACCGCCTTGTCCGGCGCCGCGTTGACAACCACGACTTGGCCCAGAACACTCAGTGCATTGCCCTTGGCGCGGCAAACCGACAACTGGTGCCCCGGCTTCAGTCCGTCGTCGGAGCCCAGCGAGATTTCCACCAGGCCGTCCTTTTGCGTGGCCGTCACCAGGCCCTCAAGGCCCTTGCGAAGAGGAGGCGGCAGCCAGGCGGTCAGCCGGGTATTCTCGGCTTTCAGCCCCTTGATTTCGTTGAACGCCTTGTGCAACTGGTCGGTCAATCCCACCACCGACTGGAAGTTCTTGTCGCGCTCGGCCTGGACCTGCCGGAGCTGCTGCCGCAAGGCTTCTACTTCCTTCGGCAGCGGGGGTGCCCCAGTGGTGTCGGTCTCCGTGGTGCCCCCGCGCCGCGAGACAAACTGCTGAGCGAGCTTGGTCAGTTCTTTCTTGAGTTGCTCATTTTCCGCTTTCATCCTGGCCGTGACCGCAAGGCTTTCGGCCAGGGCGGCCTCCACCTCGGCCGACCGGGCTTTGAGCTGGTCGTTGAGCTTCCGGGCGCTGTCCAACTCGCGCTGCATCTCGGACGGGTTCTGGGCCGCGGCTTTGCCCGGGGGGGCCAACCACGTCAACAGCAGGACGCCCGGCAGCAGCAAAAGACTGAGCTTCTTGGCGACGTGGTTCATGATGCTATTCCTCCTTTGACTATATGACGATTCCCCGGGGCCGGGAGTTCCGCGGATCGGACCGGGGACCGGCAACAAACCAACGATACCCCACAAACCGGCGACCGGCAGTCCCCCACCGGCAACTCTGACGGGGGGCAGAGACCGCGGAAACCGCGTAAGGGCAAACCCAAACTCGAGGGTTTGGGGGTGCTCTGGAACAAGCCTGCCGTTGGGGCGGCAGTTGCGCCGCTTCGGGTTGGAAGGCGGCACGTGCACGGCCGTCCCTTCCACGGTGGAAGGGGCGAAGCTACTGGCGGACGCTGGGTTTGTCCGGGCCGGGGAAATCGTCGGGGACCTTCTGGGTTACCTTGCCGGTGGCGGCCCATTCGGCGCCCCGCTGGTAGGTCACGATGAAGGCCACGCTGCGGCACTGTTTGCCGGCGTGTCCCAAGGCGGTGTGGAACACGCGGCCCTTGCCGTAACGGATGGTCATCAATATCGGCTCGTGGTTGCCGGTACCCCCTTTGTCCTTGTCGGCAAATGCGGTGGCCAATACGGTGAGGTTCTTTGCCGGACCCCGGAGCCTGCTGTAGAGCTCGTCGGCCGAGTGCATGAAGACCTTGGGCAGGCCCTTGGTGATCGGGTGGTCGGGACGGCGGACGATCAGTGGGAAGGGGTGCTGCGGCCCGTGCGTGCCGCCCCGGCCCGGCGTCATGTCGCGAACGATCTTTCCCTCTTTCCAGTACAAGTAGGGGCCGTGCTTCTCATTGCGGCCGCCCCAGCCGCCCACGCCGATGATCTCGTTGAACTCCTTCCACTTGGGAAACGCGTTGCTGGCCGCGTGGTAGATCACCACCCCGCCGCCACCGGCGACGTACTTTTCGAAGGCCTTGTTGGTCTGCTGGGGCCACGCATCGCCCGTGTAGTTGCTCACCACCAGGTCGTAGGCGGCGAAGTCCGGCTGGAAGCCGCTCATGTCCTGGCCTCCGCTGGGCGTGGTGGCCACCTCGGCCGTAAACAGGCCGGTTTCTTCCAGCAGCTTCTTCAGGTGCGGCGTGGTCTCTCTCCAGTTGTGGTTGTTTTGGCCGTCGACGATCAGGGCCTTCAGCGGCGCCGCGGCGGCGACGGCCGCCATCATGGTCCAGAGTAGCAGTGCGGCCAAGCAGCGCGTGTACGACATGGCGGACCTCCTCAGGCGAGTGAAACGTAGGGATCAGAAGGTAGGCGTGAACGCAATGCCGGCAGTCTACCACGCCGGCCGGCGGAGAAGAACTGCCTGTCAGAGAGAACCCGTCCAGTGAGGGGTGCTTCAGCGGCCGGGCTCGCCAATGACCGTCACCACCACCGTCCGCTGCCGGGGGCGGACGTCGCACTCGAGGTGGAAGACTTGTTGCCAGGTGCCCAGCACGAGTTGGCCGTCACTTACGGGCACGGCCAGCGAGGGGCCCAGCAGGGTCGCCTGAAGGTGGCTGTGGCCGTTGCCGTCGTGCCAGGCCTGCTCGTGCCCGTACTGCCGGCTGGGGGGGATCAGCCGATCGAGCATCTCGGGCACGTCCCGCTGGAGTCCCGGCTCGAACTCGATCACCCCCACCGCCGCCGTGCTCCCGACGCTGAACACCTGGGCCACGCCGGTCGTGACGCCCGACTGCCGAACCACTTCCGACAGCTTGCCGGTAAGATCGTGCATGTGGCGATGCCCGTTCGTCTGGAGGGTGAGCTGCTGTTGGTGAACCATGGAAAGTCCCCTTCACTGAGGTGGCTAGCATTCCCCGTACATAGCGCCTCTGCTGCTGCGCGGGTGTTTACGCCGGCATCACGGTGGGCCAATGTCCCCGTTCTCATTCGGCTTCCTTCCGCCTTCCGAGGCCGCGACAAAGAAGCGGCGTTCGGAGCCGAACCCCGGGCGTCCTTTGCCGGGCCCGCGAAAAGGAAGAAGGCCCCCACCTGTTGGGAGAATCCCGATTGTAGCGAAAACACGGCTATCGGGTACCGTGCCGTCCCGCAGAGCGGTTGCCCGGCCGTAAGTGTCGAGCTACCCTCCAGATAGGGCAATTGCGCGCAACCGGTGCGCGCCCTCCGCTTGGGCCAACCACATTGCTCGTGCGGCAGTAGTGCTGCCGCGCGCCGGACCGGCCGGAGGGGGCGGCAAACTGATTACCACCCCAGTATAGTCGTACCCGCTGCCCGAAGATCACGCCATGCCACCAGCTCCCCCCGACAACGCCAACCATGCCCTGCTCCACCTGGAACGCGTCGGCAAGACCTTCCAGATGGGAGAAGTCTCCGTCGAGGCCCTCCGCGACGTGTCGCTGCGGATCTGCCAGGGCGAAATGCTCGTGCTGGTCGGCCCCAGCGGGTCGGGGAAAACGACCATCCTGAACATCGTCGGTGGGCTGGACACGGCCAGCAGTGGCCGCGTCTGGTTTCGCGACCGCGAGATGACCACCTTCACGTCGGCCGAACTGACCCGATACCGCCGCGACACGGTGGGCTTCGTCTTCCAGTTCTACAACCTCGTGCCCAATCTCTCGGCCAAGGAAAACGTGATGGTCTCGACCGAGCTGAGCGACCACCCGATGGACCCCGCCGAGGCACTGCGGATAGTGGGCCTGGAAGAGCGCAGCAACCATTTCCCCTCGCAGCTCTCCGGGGGCGAGCAGCAACGCGTGGCCATCGCCCGGGCACTGGCCAAAAACCCCGACCTGCTGTTGTGCGACGAGCCTACCGGGTCGTTGGACTTTAACACGGGCAAGCGGGTGCTGCGGATGCTGGTCGACTTGAAGCAGCGGTTGGGCAAGACGATCGTGCTGATTACGCACAACAACGCCATCGCCGCGGTGGCCGACCGCGTCGTCCGCCTGCGCAGCGGCCAGGTGGTTGAGGTGGCCGCAAATCCTCAGCCCGTCCCGCCCGAGGAGATCACCTGGTGAGCGTGCTCGATCGCAAACTCCGCCGCGAGCTGAAGGCCTCCTGGCTGATGCTGCTGGCCATTATCAGCATCATCGCCGTGGGCGTGGCCTGCTACATCTCGATGGGCTCGGCGTACAACAACTTGGGCGAGGCCAAGCAGCGCTATTACGTGCAGTGCCGGATGGCCGACTTCTCCATCGAGCTGAAGAAGGTCCCCCTGGCCGAGCTGGCGCCGCTGGCCGAGCTGCCCGGCGTGGCCGAGATCCGCCCTCGCATCCAGTCCTTCGCCACCGTCGATCTGGAAGCCGCCCTTGCGGAGCGCACCGGACCGGGGCTCTGGGCCGCCACGAAGAGGTCCGCAGGGCCGCTCAACGGGCTGGTCCTCTCGCTGCCCGACCGCCGACAGCCGATCGTCAACGACGTCGTCCTCCGACAAGGCGGCTACTTCACCGACGCCCGAAAGAACGAGGTGATCGTCAACCATGCCTTTGCCCGGCACCACAAGCTGCGCCCCGGACAACGGATCCACCTGGTGCTGAACAACCGCCGGCAGGAGTTGTTGATCGTGGGCACGGCCATCAGCAGCGAGTTCGTCTACCTGCTCGCGCCCGGCGCGATCACCCCCGACCCGGAACATTTCGGCGTCTTCTACCTCAAGCAGAGCTACGCTGAAGACGTGTTCGACTTCGACGGCGCCGCCAACCAGGTGGTAGGATTGCTCAGCCCGGAGGTGCGGGACCGTCCCCGCGCGCTGCTGCGGCGGATGGAAGACCTGCTCTCGCCCTACGGCGTCTTTTCGACCACTCCCCTGGCCGACCAGCCGTCGAACAAGTACATCAGCCAAGAGATCCAGGGCCTGCGAAGTTTCGGCGTGATCATGCCCATCATATTCTTCGCCGTGGCCGCGCTGGTGTTGAACGTGCTCTTGACCCGCCTGGCCGATCAGCAGCGGACCGTGGTGGGGACGCTCAAGGCGCTGGGCTATTCCGATCGGCAGGTCTTCGGGCACTTTCTCAAATTCGCCCTGGCGGTGGGGTTGGCGGGCGGAGTGCTGGGGTGCGGGTTGGGCTACTGGTTTGCCGGCAAGTGGACCGTCATGTATCGACAATTCTTCGAGTTTCCTGAACTCGAAAACCAATTCTACCCGGGGCTGCAAACCACCGGCCTGATGATCAGCGTGCTGTGTGCCGTGGCGGGCAGCATCCGGGGGACCCGCGCCGTGTTGAAGCTGAGACCGGCCCAGGCCATGCGCCCCAAGCCGCCCAAGCAGGGCGGAGCGGTGCTGCTGGAACGCGTGGGCTGGTTCTGGAGCCGGCTCAGCTCCGGATGGCGAATGGTCCTGCGGGGCGTGATCCGCAACCGGGTCCGCACCGGCGCGGGCATCTTCGCCGCCATGATGGGCGCAAGCATCCTGGTCAGCGGCTTCATGATGATCGAGGCCACCTACTACCTGATCGACTTCCAGTTCAAGTACATCCTCCGCAGCGACGTGGACCTCACCTTCAAGGACGAGCACGGCGAGGCGGCGTTGTTCGAGGTAGCCGGGCTGCCCGGTGTCGATCGCGCCGAGCCGGTGCTGAACGTCGGCTGCACCTTCTTCAACGGGCCGTACCGCAAGAAGGGCGGGGTTACGGGACTGGCCCCGGGGGCGACGCTGACCGTGCCTCGCGATCTGGACGGCCGCCCCATCCGCGTGCCCTCGGCCGGGTTGGCGATGAGCCGCAAGATGGCCGAGATGCTTCGCCTGAAGCGCGGCGATCCGGTCAGCTTCCGCCCGGTCAAGGGACTCCGCCGCACGCACCAGGTGCCGGTGGCGGAGATCTCCGAAAGCTACCTGGGGACGGCCGTCTACGCCGACATTCATTACCTCAGCCGGCTGATCGGCGAGGAATTGGCCCTCAGCGGCGTGCAACTGGCCACCGATCGGGACCCGGCCCACACCGCCGCCCTCTATCGCCAACTCAAGCGGATGCCGGCCCTTCAGGCCGTCAACAGCCGGGCCGACATGATCGAAAACCTGGAAAAGAGCCTCACCGACTTGCTGTGGGTATTCATCCTGATCTTGGTGCTCTTTGCCGGGGTGGTCTTCTTCGGGAGTATCCTCAACTCCTCGCTGGTCAGTCTGGCCGAGCGCCAGCGCGAGGTGGCCACGCTCCGCGTGCTGGGCTACGGACCGTGGCAGATCGGCAGCCTCCTGTTGCGCGAGAGCCTGATCGTCACGCTGATCGGCGCGATATTGGGCATGCCGCTGGGCTACGGCCTCACGGTGCTGATGGCGATAGCCTACGACACCGAGATGTTTCGCTTCCCGGTAGTCTCCTCGGCGGGCACCTATATTTGGACGGCGGTGTTGGCCGTGTTGTTCGCCCTGCTCGCTCACCTGGCCGTGCAGCAGACCGTCCACCGCATGGATTGGCTCGAGGCGTTGCAGGCAAAGGAATAGTCGCGGAATAGCGATTCATGAATGGTGATTGATGAATGAAGGAATGATTGCAGGTAGTTTAGCGGCCGCCGGTACGGCGGCCCACCAACCGTTCCCTGGTTCCCAAGCTCCAGCTTGGGAACCAAGTGGCGGCGGGAGGGGGCCGG
>CAZUAM010000297.1:0-4022 GCA_964618095.1 uncultured Planctomycetaceae bacterium
TTCCTTCATCATGGCGGCCATGCCGTCGAACTGCTTGACCAGCTCGTTGACTTCGTGGGGTTGTACCCCGGTGCCGGCGGCGATCCTCCGCCTCCGGCTCTGATCGACCACTTGGGACGGATTGCGGCGTTCCTGGGGCGTCATCGAGTCGATGATGCCCGCCAGGCGGCGCATGTCCTGCTCGGCATCCAGCTCGCCGATCATGTCGGCCATCCCGCTCAGCCCGGGAATCATGCCCATCACCTTGTTCAGCGGCCCGAGCTTTTTGGTCTGGCCGAGCAGCTTCTTGAAATCATCCAGGGTGAACTCACCCTTGCGGAGCCGGGCCTCCTGCTTGGCCATTTCCTCCTGGTCGAACTTCTGCTGGGCCTGCTCGACCAGCGAGAGCACGTCGCCCATGCCGAGGATCCGGCCGGCCATCCGATCCGGATGGAATTCCTCCAGCGCGTCGAGGTGTTCGCCGGTGCCGACGAACTTGATCGGCACGCCGGTGACGGCCTTCACCGAGAGTGCTGCTCCGCCCCGGGCGTCGCCGTCGAGCTTGGTCATGATCACGCCGTCCAGCTCCAACGCCTGGTTGAAGGCCTTGGCGCTATGAACGGCGTCCTGGCCCGTCATGGCGTCGACCACCAGGTAGACCTGGTCGGGCTGCACGCGGCGGTCGATCTGGGAGAGCTGGGCCATCAGTTCCTGGTCTACGTGCAATCGTCCGGCGGTGTCGAGGATCAGCACTTCGGCCCCCGACGCCTTGGCGTCCTTGACGGCGGCGTGGCAGAGCTTCACCGGGTCCTTGGCCTCGGTGTCGGCATAGACCGACAGACCGAGCTGCTCGCCGAGCACTTGCAGTTGAGTAATGGCCGCCGGGCGTTGCAGGTCGGCGGCCACCAACATCGGTTTGCGGCCCCGTTGGTGGATCAACCGGCCCAGCTTCCCGCAGGTCGTCGTCTTGCCGGAACCCTGTAGGCCGCAGAGCATCAGGACCGTCAGCGGGCTCCGCAGGTGCAGCGAGTGGTCCACCGGACCCATCAGGTCGATCAACTCCTGGTGGACGATGCCCACCAACATCTGCGACGGATCCAAGGACTTGAGCACGCGTTCGCCGAGGGCCTGCTCGGTGAGGTGGGCCGTGAACTCCTTGGCCACGGAGAAGCTCACGTCGGCCTCGAGCAGGGCCCGCTGCACGAGGTCGAGGCCGTCGCGCATATTCGACTCGGTCAGCCTGCCGCGGCCGCGGAGTGTCTTCAGCGCCGAATTGAGGTTTTCGGTGAGCGATTCGAACATGGCTTCGGTTTGGATTCCACGGCGTCAAGTTGTGCCGCGACGCTTGGAGAATGCGCGTTTTTGGCCGATACGGAAGGAACAAGTCGAAACGGGGGCTTTCCTTCTACTCTTCTACGTGGGTCCTCGCAGCAGCGGACGTTGGCGGGACGGTTCCCGCCGGTAGAGGGAGATGCCACCAGGCAAGTGCAGCAATCAGCCACACCGCTCCAGCAAACCGGTCGCCACTGATCCGCCCGCCGGTCCCGCTATGTGTAATCCAGTTATAGTAACGGATATTGGCCTGCCTTGGCAATTGCTCTCGTGCAGCACGGGTGCCGGCCGTGCTGTCCGGGGCCCAGAGAACAGCCGTAAGATGTTGCAGTACAATAACTTGCGGAGCCTGATTCTCAATCGCATCGGTCTCAGAGAGCCGCTCGGCGTCGATCCGTGGACAACACGCCGAAGCGGACGATCCCGGCTGACGGTCGGCCGGCGGGGTGGGAGTCGTGGAGTTGCGGTTGCGCACGCTTCAACGCGGCGGACCGCACGCCCTGGCCGCAACGGGATCCGGACGGCTTGGATGCCGGCGACGGGAACCAGTGACGGCGCAAACCGGGCGAAAACGGCCGAAATTGACGCGCCTCGTACAGAAACCTAGAGTTTCCGTGGCGTTCGCCACGATCTTGGGCAGGAAGTGGCGGTGACCGCCGGGCGTCTCCCCGAGACGGATCTCACGTCAATCACCAGTTCCCCTCTTGTTTCTTCTTCTGTTGCCGCGAAAGACTGTTTTGGGAGATCACGCTGATGTGGCGCAAAGGCGGTTCCGCTGTCCTGCTGATTCTCCTGGCCGCCGCGCCCGCTTTCGGGCAGGAGTGGGCCAGGAAGATGTTTCAGGAAACCCACCATGATTTCGGCTACGTTGCCCGAGACGGCAAGGCCGAGTTCGAGTTCGTCCTCTCGAACATCTACTTGGAAGACGTCCATATTGCCAGTGTGAGGTCGAGTTGCGGTTGCACCAGTCCGCGGATCAAGCGGGCCCTGCTGAAGACCTACGAGAACGGTGCGATCATTGTGGCCTTCAAAACTCGGTCATTCGTCGGACGCAAGGGCGCCACGGTGACGGTCACCTTCGACAAGCCGCTCTATGCCGAAGTTCAGTTGCAGGTGACCGGCTACGTCCGCAGCGACGTGGTCCTCAGTCCGGGCAGCGCTCAGTTGGGATCCGTGGACCAAGGCACGCCGGCCGACGCCAGGCTCGCCGTCAGCTATGCCGGCCGAAGTGACTGGAAGATTCTGGAGGTCCGAAGCGACAATCCGCACGTTTCGGGTGAGGTTGTCCAGCGCAGCCGCGGCGGCGGGCGGGTATCGTACGACTTGCTGGTCCACTTGGACCGGAACGTGCCGGTCGGGTATCTCAACGATCATCTGGTGCTGATCACCAACGACCGCCGATCCACGCAAATCCCGGTCCGGGTGGAAGGACACGTGAGGTCTGCGATCACGGTCAGTCCCAGTTCGTTGTTCATGGGCGTGGTGCAACCGGGGAAGAAAGTCACCAAGCAACTTGTCGTGCGGGGCAATCGCCCGTTTCGAATCCTCTCGATTACCTGCGACGACGACTCCTTCACGTTCGAGACGTCGGCCGAGGGGCCGTCGAAGCCGCTGCACGTGATCCCGGTGACGTTTGTTGCGGGTGGCGGAGGGGGCAAAGTGACGCGGACGATCCGGATCGAGACCGACCTGGGTGAGGCGGTACCGGAGTTGGCGGCCTACGCGGTCGTGTCGTCGCCGTAAGGGGCCTTTTTCGGCGGATCGATCGGGATCGGTCGGCTTTGGCGGGGAGGCTCCGGGCAATTCGGGCAGGTGCCGCAGCCGGTGCGCTGCCGTCCCTGCCCCAGACGCCGCAGGCGCCGGATCAGGTAGATCACCGCCGCGGCCACCAGGCACAAGGTGACCGCGTCCTGCCAGCCGATGTTCATGATCAATGTCCTGTGCCCTTCCCGAAAGATCCCGCGCAACCTACTACGAGCTGATCCACATGCCGAACTGGTAGGTGACCAGGGCCCCCAGGTAGGCCAGCGTGGTCATGTAGGCGAAGGTGAAGGCGGGCCAGCGCCAACTGTTGGTCTCCCGCTTGATGATGGCCAGCGTGGCGGCGCACTGGGCGCAGAGCGCGAAGAATACCATGATCGACAGCGCCACCGGCACGTTGAACACCTTCTGCGGTGGGTCGGTGTGGTCCCAGGTGGCCTGGTGCAGGCTGGCGTGGAACTTGGTGCGGCCTTCGGTCGAGTCCAGATCCAGGTCTTCGCCCACGTTGTAGATCACCGCCATGGTGGCCACCACGATCTCGCGGGCGGGGAGGGAGGCGATCACGGCACAGCCGATCCGCCAGTCCCAGCCCAGGGGCTTCACCACCGGTTCCACGACGTGCCCCATTCTGCCCAACAGGCTTTGTCGCTGATAGGCCCCGGCGATCTCGTGATCCAGTTGGGCCAACTCCTCGGAGACTTGGTTCCAGCGGGGGCGGTCCGGACTGAGCTCGGCGAGTTCGGCCTGCAACTGCTGCCGCTTTGCCTGGAAGGGTGCTTCGACCACCTCCGCGTTGTGTGGATAGTACAGGGCGGCCCAGACGATGATCGAGACGGCCAGGATCAGGGTCCCCGCACAACGCACAAACAGCCAGCAGCGCTGCATGACGCGGTACAGCACCGTCCCAGGCGACGGCCGACTCGGCCGCGAGCCCGATCGCGGCGACCGTC
>CAZUAM010000297.1:4032-8789 GCA_964618095.1 uncultured Planctomycetaceae bacterium
CAGGAACGGCGGCGTCTGTCCCCGCAAGATCGTCTTCTTCAGCACCAACGCCGCCAGCACCGCAGTCACGATTCCCAGCAGGTACAGGCCCACCATCGTGACCCCTTGGAGGAGCACGCCGCCGACCGTCTGGGCTGGCATGAACGCGGCGATCAGTAGGGCGTAAATCGGTAACCTAGCCGAACAGGTCATCAAAGGGGCAACCAGAATCGTCGTCAGGCGGTCCCGTTCGTTCTGGATCACCCGCGTAGCCATGATTCCGGGGACCGCACAGGCAAATGAAGACAGCATGGGGATGAACGACCTACCGCTTAGGCCCACGCGAACCATCGTCTTGTCCATCAGGTAGGCCGCCCGGGCCATGTAGCCGCAGTCTTCCAGCACCGCGATAAAGAGAAACAGGATCAGGATTTGCGGCAGGAACCTCAACACGCCGCCCAGGCCGCCGATCACACCGTCGGCCAACAGGCTCTGCAAGGCCCCCTCGGCCATCCCGGCTTCGACCCATCCGCCGATTGCCGTGGTGGCGGCGCCGATCAGCCCTTCACCGGCTCGACCCAACAGGAAGACCGCCTGGAAAACGATCACCATCAACAGCGCAAAGACCGGCGTTCCCCAGACCCGATGGGTAAGCACGCGGTCGATTCGATCGGTAGCCGTGGGCTTGTAGCGGCGCGGCTCGGTGACTACCCCGCGGAGCATGCGACGTGCCCAGGCGTACCGGGCCTTGGTCTCGACTGCCGGCACGGCACAGTTCGCTGCCGCCAGCCGGGCGCGGGCCGCCCGGACCTGACTGCCGAGTTGATTGCCCCCGTCGCCAAGCAACGCCTTTTCGAGGTAGCCGTTACTGTCGAGCAATAGTCGGCGGAGGAGGCAACGCGGCAACGGTTCCTGCTGGTGGTCTGCGGCGCCCCGGCCTGCCAGCAGGTACTCCAGTTGGGTCACTTCGCCTTCGAACGGTTTGGGGAAGGGGCTTTCTCCCTGGCGCGGCCGACGACCGACGATCTCAACCAGGGCGGTCTTGAGCTTTGCAATCCCGATCCGCCGGTTTGCCTGGATCGCCACCAGCGGGACGGGTAGCTGTCGCTGAAGGCGATCCAGGTCGAGCACGACACCGTGTTTCTCGGCTACATCGAGCATGTTGACTGCCAGGACCGTGGGCAGCCCCAATTCCAACACCTGGCTGAGCAGGTATAAATTGCGCTCGAGATTTCCGGCGTCGACGATGCAGACGACCAGGTCCACCGGGGGGGAGTCCTGACGGCGTCCGAGCAGAACGTCGACGGCCACCATCTCGTCACGCGAGCGCGGGGCAAGGCTGTAGAGCCCCGGCAGGTCGATCAACTCATACCGGTAACCTGCATGGTCCATCCACCCGGTCTTCTTTTCCACCGTCACGCCGGGGTAGTTCCCCACGTGTTGGTGGATGCCGACCAGCGCGCTAAACAGAGTCGATTTGCCCGTATTCGGATTGCCGATCAGGGCAACGGTCAGCGTGGTCTGTTGGCTGGGGATCGACATGGGGCCAGCGGCCTAGCCCGACGCGGCGTCCGGCTCTACAAAGACGTGCAGCAGATCGTCGGTTCGGAAGCAGACCTTGCCGGCGGCCATACGGAAGATGCAGGGGTTGCCGGGCCTAAACATCTGGATCCGGGTGCCGCCGCGGAGCCCGAACTCTTCGAGCCGATGTACGCGGTCGGGCTGTCCGGTGATGCGGCTTACGAGGGCCGACTGGCCGGGGCGGAGATTGCTGAGCGGGACGGATCTATCTATCACAGTGGCGGTCCAAAGAGGAAGCAGGGCCCGTAGACCAATTGAGAATCATTCTCACTATCGACAACCATATCCGGTTTGTTGAGTTTCGTCAAGTCCCGGCACCAGAGAATTGCACGGAGCGACCCGAACGACCGGCGCAAAGCATTGTGAAATAAGCATTTACGGCTTTTTCTTCGCGGCGAAGAACCTGCCCCTGGCGGAGGCATTGCAGTCTGGGCCGGCCACCGCAGGGATTCCTGCCCGAGGTGACACGATCGACCGGCTATCCTTCGGCCGTCCCCCTTCCGTCTTCCGCCTTCTTGGGTTTGCCTTCCGCCTGCTGTTCCTCTGGGCCGCCGAGCCATCGCCGGGCGGCCCCCCAGGCCTGGCCGATCAGCTTGCCCGAGAGGACGTCCTCGGTGACGGTTGTCTTTTCGGTGGAGAAGTTCAGCCAGACGGCGTCGATGTACGGCCGGCTGGTTTCGGCCAGCGAGGCGTAGATACCCTTTTGCCGGATATCGTGCAAGGCATCGCCGTAGTGGTCGATGACGTGGCGGTCCAGCAGGGTGCCGGCGGCCGTGACCGTGGAGAGCGCCCCGCGGCCCAGCGAGCCGATCTTGCCCAGCGAATAGAGGGTCATGGCACTGGAAACGGCCAGCGGGTTGACGCCCTGGCTGGTTGCCGTCTGGTGGATTTCGTCCCACAGCCGCCGGACCTCGGCCTCGGGGATGATCGTGGTCGGATCGATCGAGGTGACCGCCTCCCGGGTCTGGTTGATCGTCTGCTTCAGTCCGTCGACCGAGAGCGGCGGGGTGTCGAAGGCCGTAGCGGTCGTCTTGGCGGCGCCGGCGACTGCCTCCAGGAGGTCGTCCACGTGGTCGACCGTGGACTCCTGGTCGATCACGCCTTGCTGTTTCAGCTCGTCGGCCAGCTCCTTCAGATAGGCCTGCGATCCGTATGCCACGTCACTGACCACCGCCAGCAACATCATGGGGGAGAGGTGGAAGGTGGCCAGTCCGGCCATTTCTACGAAGTTGCCAATCGCCTTTCGGGCGACGTAGTTCTCGATCTTCGGGGGCGCGTGGGGATCGTCGGATCGTTCTACCCCGCCGACGTCTTCGGCCATGAAGTCGAGCATCTGCTGGACGAAGACGTTGTACGTTTTGGAATTGCGGAAGGCCTGGGGCACCAGCAGGGAGGCCGATTCCCGCAGCGCCCCGCTTACCACGCCCGATGCGCTGCGCAAGGTTCGTTCCGGCAGCGAGATCCCGTAGAGCAGGAAGTCGCGCACGGTTCCGTAGCCGGGGTCGTTTTGGTCGGGTTGCGGTTTGGGGTCGTCGGGCATGACTTGCTCCGTCTCGCGTGGGTCACCGGTTACCGTGCCAGCTTGACTGCCGTGCCGACCCAGACGACCAGCGGTTTGGTGCCGTTGTAGCCGACGAGGTTTTGGGCCGGATTGTTGACGATGCTGCCCAGGATGATCACCTGATCGCCGTCGGCAAACGGCAGGGGGTGATTGCTCAGCACGCTGATCGAACGGTCGTGGGCGGTCAATCTGACCACAGTCCCGTGCAGTCGTCCTTGGGCAACGACCGGTCCGGCGGTGCCGGCCAGCAGGATGCCGCCTTGCAGCCCCTGCTGGTTTTCGAGCAGGGCGCCGGCCAGGCGTGCGATCTGGCCGGCCCGGCCCGGCTGGTCACCGATCGTCTTGAGTATTTTTCGGACGGCCAGTTTTCGGCCAGTGAGGCGGCCGTCGTGAGCGTCGCCTTGGACGAAGGTGAACACCTGGCCCATCCGACAGAACTTTTGGTAGGTCTCGGCGGTCATCTCGGCAGTCATCTCGGCAGTCATCTCGTCGGTGGCGCCGGCGCCGCTTGAGGCGTCATGGGCCGCCTTCAGTGCCTGGCCCAACTCGTCGGAAGCAAAAGAAGGTGGTGCCCGCGGGCCGACGTAGTCTTCCGGCAGCGTCTCGGGTTTCGGTTCTGGCCGTTCGGTCGGGGATTTGACGGGCGGGACGTTCGGCCGGTCAAGGTCGTTTCCGTTGGGACCAGCTTGCGGAGACTGCGGCTGCGTTTGGGGCTGCGGTTTCGGTTCGTGGGTTTCTTCGGCGGGCGGTTGCCCCGCGCCATTGTCCGGTTTCTCCGCACCCGCAAACCAGTGCATCGTGTGCGGCAGCAGCGGCAGGGGAAGCTTCGGCAGGCCGTGCTGCGACCCCAAGATCCAACAGAGCGCGTAGTAACCGATGGTCAGTCCGAGAGCTCCGCCCAGGAAGACCTCGCTCATGAAACGGGCAGGGCTTTTCTCCGTCTTCTTCCTCCGTACGCGCGTTGAGGGGCTTGCGGCGAGCGGTTCGTATTTCGCTTCCGGTTCCTCTGTGTCGAACGCAGCCAGGGCGTCGGTATCGACCGGCGTTTGGCCGGTGTCGATTGCCGGTGACGCGTCGTCGGCCGCCGCGGCATCGATCTGGGGTGCCACGTCAACCTCCTGCCAGTGGTCGAGCGCGGGGGCCTCGTCCGCCGGGGGTTCGGCTTCAGTCCCCAACGGCCCGGAGACGTCGTCTGCGTCGGGCACGTGAAACCGCTCCGAGACGAGGTCCGACTTGGCCAGGGCGTCGGAGTGGGGACCCGGGCCTTGGATCGCACCGATGTCGACGGGGATCAGCGCGGGCGGGGCCTCGGCCATCGCCTCGCGCAGCGCATACACGACCGCGCACAACGGACAGCGGACTTCCGTCTCCGGGTCGAGCCCGTCGGGGATCGTCACCTGCTCGTGGCACTTGGGGCACTTGGAAATGATGGGCATGATACTTCCTGGGGTCTTGGCCCGTATGCATCCAGTTTACCCCGATACCTATCCGAAAACCACCGCCGTTCGGCGGCGATTCACAGGAGGGAAAAACCGGCTAGGATGGGATGGGCACCGGGGACTCAGGAACAGGCGGACGCGATAGCCCGGATTATTCAAGAATTCGGGAATTCTTGAGCCTCCAAGGGTATCTAAGG
>CAZUAM010000298.1:0-8781 GCA_964618095.1 uncultured Planctomycetaceae bacterium
CAGCAAAGTACCTGTAGAATTTCGCGTGTCTGGGATGAACGGCTATCAAGAGCTGGTCTACTCCCCGACGCTTGGCACATTGAGCCATCAGGCTCATCAGCCGCATCACCACAGGCACGGAACGCTTTTGCCCCTGTCGGCAGTCTGCAAGACACGACACTTCAGCCAGACAGAAACCGTGGTTGCGGTACCACGCGACTTCTTCGCCGTAAAGACTCTCCATCGGCAGCCCCAGTTCCCCGTCGCGGATGAGGCTCACGGTGGAAATCACCTCTCCTTCTTTGACCGCGATGAAGACCTCGGTTGTCTCCAAGAGATGATAAGGTGTGACTCGCATGCAGTACGGGTGTGGGGTGGACAGCCCGGCCCGAACATACGTTTTGTATACCAACCCAAAAGCGGCATAGAACTCCTCGCGGCGAGAGGCAATCTTGTAGACGACTTCCCAATCGGCAGCAACGCCCCCAACCGGAGCGAGCGCGGCGCGATCCGCGGCAAGAAGTTCCCGCCCCGTCTCGGTCCGACGTGCGGGTTGCGCAACGACGCTCCCCAACGATAGCGTGGGGGAAGCATCCGTGAATGAAGTACTCATCACGTTCTCCTTCTCAAAAGAGTACTGGGCTCGATGCGCATCCTGCAAGTGTTACTAACATCGGCGCAACCAGTCCAACCGGCCGAGCAGCAACCTGCTCCGGGAACCTCCCCAAGCCTGTTGCATTCCGGGTTTGCCGGTTGTGCGGGTTGTACCTGCGGTGCCGTCTCCTATCAGCATCCGTGATTACCCCGCCTTCTTCGACCGTTCCGCCTTCTTCTACGGTTCAAATCAGGTCCCGCTGCCGCTTCGCGCCGCGCTTTCTGAGGATGCTCCGCAGATGCGTCGAGACCGTAGACCTCTTGACCCCCAGATGCCGCGCGACCTGCTTGTTCATCAGCCCCAAGGCGATCAACTGGCAGACCTCAAATTCACAATCGGTTAGCGGCTCCTGCTCAGCTACTGCGGTCGCTGAACCTGCTGATTCCAGCTCTTCAATCCGATTCGCGACGCGGCTGACTACCCCCGAAGAGCAGGTCGCCCGGCCTTCGATAACGGACCGGATCGTCTCTAAGAGGCCTGCCCATGACGTGCCCTCTTCCAGACCGGCCATCGCGCCGGCTTCAATCCAGCGCAGCATCTCGGCATCGCCTTGCTCACATCCGAGCACCACGATGCGTGTTGCCGGCAGCAGCGTCTTGATGTTCCGGACGACCTCCGCGCCTACTGCTGACTCGATGTCCAGATACACCAATAACACATTGATCGGCCGGGCCTGGGCACCGAGCAGAAGATCGTAAACCGTCCCGGCCACGCTGACTAACTGAACCCAGTCTTGATCCGCCAGACGCCCGGCAAGGGCCTCGCGAAACAATCTCGAGTTGGCAAGAATCGATAGCTGTACCATGTCTGACCTTTGCGTCTTCTACTTCGCCGCCGGCACCCGCCGGTGAATCTCGGGGATCAAGTCTTCGATCGCGGGGAGTCTCGTCCGCGCGATGCGTTGGCGGCAGGCCCACGCCCGGTCCTGTCGCGGCGGCACGCCGATCACCAACAGCTCGGGATATTCTGCGAGGAGGGTCGAAACCGACCCCGGTGGCTTTCCTGAATGAGGCCAGGTTTGGACTACAACGTCCGCCTGCATTTCATCGACCGCCAACAAAACGTCGACAGCATCCGTAACCTGCCCCACGACTTCGATGTCCGGGTCTTGCTCGAAAAGAGCCTGCAATCTTTCGCAGACCGTTGCAGAGTCCACGGCAAACAACACTCGAATCATGGCCGTGAGTCCTCTTCTTTCAGTTGCATGCTGATCGTGTGTGCTTTGAGAATCGCATATCCGGCGCGCACCACGCAATGGATCAACGGGACTAAAAAGGTATGACCGCTGGAAATGGAGCAGGTAATGGAGATGGAAATGGACCGGAATCAGGTGCGGTGGATCAAGCGGACCGGTACCCGGTCATGAATCGCGCGCTGCAATGGCACGTTGAACGCCTCGCAGCCCGTGACCGCATCAGTAGTTCGCCGGAAAGAAGCTCAACGTCGCACCCGGATAAGATGCAGCGCTGCGTGAACTACCGAGCGCGCAAACCTTGGCACAGGACGCCTACACGCATACTCTACAGAAATGTGGTGACGAGGATTGCAGAATTGGGACGAGAGGATACTCGAACAGGGCATCGAAATAAATAGCAGTTCCCGTGCTACGGTCGGGGGGAACGGCAAGCGGAAAGGTGGGGCAGGCAACGATGTACCGGAAGATCAGGTGCCTGCGGCCGATCCGGTCAATGGCTCGTCGGGCGGGGCTTGCCTGCCGGGGATTATCCACGCCAGCCGATCTCTTCAGGGAGCCACGGGCTGGGACCGGTGCCGGGTTAATCCTGCCCAGCGCCCGGGTAGCAGGTTGGCGCACACCCCTGAGTGGGAACACGGTCTCCCAGAAAGGTGTCCGAGTTTGGCTCGGAGGTCCCACTTGCATCGCAGGGGCGCGATGATTCCGGTTCGTCGGCCGTCGGGGAAGCGCAAGACGCGGTTGATCGATCAGAGTCGGCTAGTTGCTCGCTTTGCGACGTGACTCGGTCCACCGCTGGCGCCGGCGGAACCCATCAGCTTCATCTTTTCCAGCCATCCCTGCTGGCGGGCGTATTCGACGGCCTTGAACCGGTTCTCCACCTGGAGCTTCTCGACGATGTTATGGACGTGGTTCTTGACCGTGTACAACGACAGGGAGAGCCTCCTGGCGATCTGCTTGTTGCTGAGTTCCTCGGCAATCAGGCTCACCACTTCCAGTTCCCGTGGGGTCAAGTCGACCGATTTGACGCGTTCGCGCCAAGAGACACCGCGCGCAACTTGCACGAGCCTGTCGCACATCGAAGGCACGATTTCGGGCGAGTACCAGTTCTCTCCGGCGACTACCTTTTCTATGGCAGCTTGAAGCTCCTGCAACGAGGATTCTCCCAACACGCACCCCTGAGCACCGGCCGCAAGGCACTCGACCAGCCTGTCCTCGGCGTCGCTGTGAGAAAGCACCGCTCGGGCCGGGGCTAACAAAATCAGCTTGGTTTCGGGCACACCTTCTCGGATGCGCTGGACTAGCCCAACGGCGAGCTGCTCCGGTAGATTCAGGTCGATCAGGATGACGTCGGGGCGGTGCTCCTGAATGGACTTCAGATAATTCGGGTCGGTTTGATCCACATCCGTCAACCGAAACCGCTCACCATCGGACAGCACAGAGGACAAGCATTCCCGGAAAAGACGGTTCCTATGGACAACAGCCAGATGAATGGCCCGCGTCATGCGCAAAACCTCATTCGCACGCCGAACGGCGTTCAGGAGCGGTAGAACCCGAGTTCGGTTCGAAAGCAGCAGGGAAAAAAAGCCGCGAAAAAAGAGCGCGGGAATAATCTAGAGCCTAATTTACCGAATAATAAGGATTTGTCAATTAAGCGTGCTGGGTATTTTGTGTGGACCACACGATATAGAGGGGAAGGGCCCCCGCGGAAGCACCTGCCCGGTGCAGCGGCAGAGGCCAATAATGGCAAAGACGGGGGACAGATTCACCGCCTTTAGGTGGCGTCAGATGGCGCGACGGTCGTCCGGGCAGCATGTTGTTGCCGAGGTCATCCCGTTCGATGCGGCAAGCCCGACGGCTCTCAGGGGCGATGGGCTCCTTGGGCGATCCGTGCCTGAAGGAAACCCCGTTTGGCCGCCGATGGTCTTGCCGCCAGCGGGCGCAGAGAGATCTTGGCGAGTTGGCCGCATCATTACCAGGCATGCCCCCCCGCAAGGCGGTCATTCCTGCTACAGCCCGAATAACTGGTACAAACCGAATATCCGATACAGACCGAACGTCGGGCAACGAATCGGCGTTCGTTGGACCGGTTCCGGTTGAAATAGTCGCAACGGTTGTGTCGATGGTTACGGGTGAAGGAGTTAATCGTGATCTGACGCCTAGCCACACGTTACCGGCGAAACAAATCACCACTGGGTGTAACCACGCGAATCATGTGTCATACCTCCCGCAACATTAGCTGCCGATTGTGTGTTCTTACGCTGGCTGCCCTGCTCACCGGTAGCGGTTGCCAGACGGTGAGGCATCAGCCCTATTCCCAATCGGCACAGACCTCCATCCCGGTCCCCGAGATCATGCCTCGGGAGTTGTCGAAGGTCGTCCTGCCGATGTACACGATCGAGCCGCCCGACATCCTGATGATCGACGCCATCCACGTGGTGCCGCGGCCTCCCTATCACCTCAGGACGCTCGATGTGCTCGGCATCCAAGTGCCCGGCGCGCTCTCCGAGGCCCCGATCGAGGGTGCTTACCCGGTCGAGCTGGGCGGGATGGTCAACCTTGGAGTGCCCTACGGATCGGTCAAGGTTGCCGGCCTGACCGTGGAGCAGGCCGAGGACGCCATCGAGGAGCACCTCCGCAAGTATGGGCTGAAAAAACCTGCCGTCTCGGCCACTCTGGTGGACATTGCCGCCAAGCAGCAGATCGTGGGCGAGCATCTGGTCGGACCGGATGGAACCGTGACCTTGGGCAGCTATGGCAGTGTGCCCGTCGTGGGACTGACCATCGCCCAAGCCAGACAGGTTATTGAAGACTACCTGTCTCAGTTCCTTGAGGACCCGGAGGTCTCGGTCGACGTGTTTGCCTACAACAGCAAGGTGTACTACGTGGTCACTCAAGGCGCCGGGCTGGGGGATGGTCTTTACCGTTTTCCGATCACCGGAAACGAAACGGTGCTGGACGCCGTCTCGCAGATCAACGGATTGGAACAGGTATCCTCGAAGCGAATCTGGATCGCTCGGCCCACGCGGGAGCCGGGAACGGTTCAGGTGTTGCCGGTCAGTTGGGAGGCCATCACGGCCCAGGCATCCACCGGCACGAACTATCAGCTCCTTCCGGGAGATCGCCTTTTCATCGCGGAAGACAAGCTAATTGCCTTCGATACGAATCTTGCCAAACTCACTGCCCCGTTGGAGCGGATCATGGGCTTCACGCTCTTGGGAACCGGGACGGCCACCAGGCTGTCGGGACCGGTCTTGCAAGGCGGGGGAAACCGGCGAGGGAACTTCTAGGAACCTAGGCTAGCACCTGCCTTGGGGCGCGGACGTTAATGAAAACTGTATTGCGTATGAGTGGTTTCGGGTGGCCTGTTGGCAGTGGCTCGGGGAACGGTTTTCGCCAGCCGCGGCAACCGCGGGGCGGGACTTCCTGCAAAAACTCTCTTTCAAACGAGTAGTCACACGAATGGTTCATAGCGCCAAAGCCAAAACCTTGTCGGGCGTCTGCTTCACGCTGTTGTTGCTGCTCTGCGGCAGCGGCGGGTGCCTCAGAGCACGTCACTCCGAGCTTTCCGGCTGTGGCGAGTCCTGCTTGTGCCTCTTCCGCGGCCGTACACAGCAATGTGCTCCCGTGTATGTCGTGGACTCCGAGTGCTACGGCTACGAGGCGACCTGCTGGAGTCCGTGGCCTGAACAGTGCGTAGGCTGTCCGATAGACCCTATGTTGGTCGGAACGCAGATAGACGTTACCGGCGAGAACGAATTGAATGCGGCTGATGGTCCACACCCGGCCGGGGTTCCTATGGGACCGGCCTCTCCCGGCCCGAATGCAGCCGACTGGGAGGTTCCTCCCGTGCCGGACCCAAACGTAGACGACGGCAAAGACGAGGTCCCTCCGCTGCCCGCCGACATTCAAAAGGACACTAAACCTTCTCCGTTTAGTGAAGAGGAGCCACGCTCCGGTGAGGACGACACGGGACAGCCGCCCGAGATGGAGGGCGCAAGACCGCTGAAAATCGAAGAGCAGCCGCCCGAACCTCCGATTCAGGACGGCACGACGTTCCAGGCCAGCGCGTCTAAGTTGCGGTTCGTATCGTTTTCTGCCTCAGAAGCCACCCAAGCCAACGAGCCAGGCACGACTTCCCAGACAGCCGAGGGCAACGCGGGCGAGTCCACCCGCAAAACACCGAAGAAGGGTGAACACCGGGACGAGGACCTGGCATTGCATCGAGCCGACGAATCGCCTCCACGCGAGGAGCGAGAGAGATCGCCCGTCCTGGAGGCGCTGAGAACGTCGTTCTTCTCCCCCGCTCCGCGCTTTATCCGGCTGCCGAAGCCGAATCGACCCCGGGCACGGGGAAGCTGACCGTGCATATCCATCGATCGGCTTGGGCATCAAGTCGTCCTGGAATGGCCACGCCCAGGTGACAGCGGAGAGTGTTGCCCTCCTTCCCGGGGGCATTGAATGCCGTGCGTTCGCATCTGGCAACTCGAACGGCCGATGGTTCGGGCTGCAATTGACTCGCAAAACCAGAGAGAAATCGCTCGCCAGGGGCATCCCGAGCCACTAAACTCAACGGGCGAACGTAATCGGGACCCCTGGGCCGCCAGCCTGTAAGTCGCGTACCACCGATGCAACCACCACAGATGTGCGTGACGTGGGCCGTGTTTGCGGCCGTCATGGCAAGCCTTTGCGGGTGTGGTTCTCCAGAACGCACTGCCCTACAGCGCGGGGACGCCTCTGCCGAAGCGGGCGACCTTGCTACCGCCATTCTCCACTACTCCGAGGCAATCCGCCTTGATCCAGACTCTCCCGCCGCCTACGCGAAGCGAGGGGCGGCATATCTGAGCCAGGCGGAATATCGCAAGGCCGCTGCCGACTTCGACGAGGCGATTCGACTTGCCCCTGAAAATGGCTGCAACTACGTCAAACGGGGGCTTGCCCACTTGCGATTGGAGGCATACGACAAGGCAATCGCCGATTTCAACGTGGCGATTGACCGTTTTCCCAAGGCGGGCGAAGCCTACGCGGGGCGCGGAGAGGCCCATCTCAGGCAAGAGGAATTCGGTCAGGCGATCACGGACTTGAGTCGTGCCATCGAGCTCAACCCGAATGATGCAGGCCTGCTCTCGCTGCGCGGTCGAGCCTACTTCGGCAACGGCAGCTTCGAACTCGCGGAAGCGGATTTCACCCAAGCGATCCAGCAAAGCAATGGGACCGACGCCTACGCCTACTGGAACCGGGCCCGAGTCCGTGAAAGCCTGAATATGAAGAGCGAAGCCCAGGACGACCGCCAACAAGCGGTTAGCCTCGATCCCAGCTTTGACGTGCCGGACTCGTCGCTGGGAAAGCAGGCGATTACCGAACTACGCGGGGGCAACAAGGACGTGTTGGGATCGGCGTCGATCGACCCTGACCTGGGAAACTAGACGCCCAGGCCGTCAACGCCCCGAGCGATGTGCGGCCCAACGACCGGCAGGCCGAATGCCCACTTCCTCTTCGAGCCGGTCGCCAGAGTCTGTGAAGCGACCAGCTTGATCATCTCCAGGGATCCTGGCCACCCCCGCTGCTTCTTCCTGCTGCCACTTCTTCCAGCGACGCCGGTACTGGTGTGTCCACGCCGACCCTGCCCAGGACAGGCCGATCAGAAACCAGACGATGAAGGAGGCGGGTTCGGGGATGATATGCGCCTCGGCATCTGCATCATGGGAGAAGGGGGCAAACGTGGCTTTTACTTTGTTTTTGGTTTGCACGTTGTCGTACAGGTCGAAATGCAGAACCGTTCCCGAGGGGGCAGGTGCCCCCCCCACAAGCGCGGTGACCTCATATGCGTTGATCTGCCCTTTAAGGTCGAATGTGTCGGCGATGTCGCTGATGTCGAAGGGTTCAGTTCCGGAGAAATCATCTGGCAGGATGAAATCTGCCACGGTGGAGTCAGTCAGCGCGAAATCACCGAGGAGAAACTCCTGCCAACTCTTGTCGGGGCCGAAGACGCCGTGGCTCGGTAGGTCCTTACCATCACTGAGCTGCGGAAGAATAGTGCCATCGAGTTGTTCCTGGATAAAAAGCGGATTCTGGATCCCATCTTCGTTGGGGTCAAGGTCTTGGTTCGGCTCAGACGGGTCTACAAACCTTTCCTCGTCGTAGTAACCATTGCCGCCAATCCGACTCGGCGTGAAGACAATCTGGATCTGTCCATACAGCGTCGCGTCGTACACGACCGACAACCTCACGTCAGAAATCGCGCCCGCCCCTCCGGGTCCAGCCACGTTACCGATGGCCCACAACCGGAACGGCTCACCTCCTGAAGATCCGGGCGGAGCAACCACCCATGTCTCTGTGCTCTCATCGTAGTGCGCGCCCTCGATATAGAGTTGAAGGATTGGCACGGCATAGGCCGTGCCCTGGCCGACTAGAATTATCCCCACCAGTATTGCGGCAGCAAGTAGCTTCTTCATGGTTGGCCTCGCTTACCCAACATTCGGTGCAGACATTTCCCCGCCGGAGACAATCCGCTCTATCTTCTCCGCTATACTCCGCCGCTCGACCCCCTAACCTGACAAGGAATAGAGGAGATTTCTGGAATTTTTCGGTCCGTAGCCCACCAAGGGGCCGTATATGGCTCCCCAGGAAGCCGGGGCAGGGACTCGTCCTCGACGTGATTTGGCGCCGATTCAGAGATTGTTCGGCAGTCGCAGTCTCACGGATTGGTGCCCCGGGCACCAACGCGGCCCGGAAATCAGCCGCGGCGGCTTTCTTCCTAACGGGCCTCCGATCAAACCGCCGAACTCCAAAATAAGGCGCGGGACCTTCCTGCACCAATTGCGCCCGGGGTCCCGGCTGTGCTGCACCATCGGAGTAGGCCCGTGACGCACTACCACGGAAGGGTTGCTTGGCCAAAGGCGGCTCGTCTGGGCATCCGGCTGGCGATCCTCCTCATTTTAGGGGGGATGACCCG
>CAZUAM010000299.1:0-8761 GCA_964618095.1 uncultured Planctomycetaceae bacterium
TGGTGATGTTGCTAACCGGCGGCCTGGGCCTGCTGCTGCTGGTCTGGCGTCGTCGCCGGGGATGGACGGCCTGAAGCGGAACGGCGCTGGATGGCCGCCAATCGCTTGCAGGCCGAATCGCAGCCGACTATCATGACGTTGCCAAGTCCGCAGGCGTGGCGCAGATGCGGCGACGTTCTGATCCAACTTGAGTCAGTGAAGGTGAGAGCCATGAGATTGACGGTCCTATTTGCCACGTGTGCCCTGTCGATCTCGGCCATGATGTTGACGTACAGCCCACCGGTGCTCGGCCAGCAGAAGGGGACCTGTCCGCTGATCGGGACCATCGAGCGGCTCGACCCCCGTTTCGACAAGCTGATTCCCCGCGATGCGGTGGTGGAGAGACTGGCCGAAGGGTTCGAGTGGTCCGAAGGCCCCGTCTGGGTCCGCAAGGCCGGCTACCTGCTCTTCTCTGACATCCCGAATAACTCCGTGATGAAGTGGAAAGAGGGCGAGGGCACCGGCGTCTTCTTGAAGCCGGCCGGCTACACGGGCGAGGCAAAACGGGGTGGCGAGTCGGGCTCGAACGGGTTGCTGCTCGATGCCCGGGGGAGGCTGCTCCTCTGCCAGCACGGCGACCGCCGGATGGCGCGGCTGGAAAAGGACGGCCGATTTACCACGCTGGCAGGCCGCTTCGGCGGCAAGCGGTTCAACAGCCCCAACGACGCCGTGCTGAAGTCCAACGGCGACCTGTATTTCACCGATCCGCCCTACGGCCTGGAGAAGGGGCCCAACGATCCGGCCCGCGAGTTGGACTTCTGTGGCGTGTATCGGCTCTCGGCGGACGGCAAGCTCACCCTGTTGACGGACAAGATGACCCGGCCCAACGGGATCGGGTTCTCGCCGGACGAAAAGACGCTCTACGTGGCCCAGTCCGATCCCAAGCGGGCGGTGTGGATGGCCTTCGACGTCAAGGACGATGGCACGATTGGCCGCGGCCGGGTCTTCTACGATGCCACGCCACACGTCAAAGCCCGCAAGCTCAAGGGCCTGCCCGACGGGCTGAAGGTTGACCGGTCGGGCAACCTGTTTGCCACCGGCCCGGGCGGGGTCAACGTCTTCTCGCCCGACGGGACGCTGCTGGGGCGGATCAATCCCGGCCAGGCGACGGCCAACTGCTGCTTCGCCGAGGACGGCTCGGTGCTGTATCTGACGGCCGACATGTACGTCTGCCGGATCAAGACGGTCACCAAGGGCCTGGGGTTCTAAGGTGGGGTAGCATCCTCCCCCGACTGGTCGGATAGCATGTTCTCAGAACGCGAAGCGTTGCGGCTCGGCCACCGCTGGTGACGACCGCCTTGCGGAAGCACACCCCGTGCCGCCGACCTCCACCGTGAGGGGGCCCGCAAAGCGTCCTTCCCGGAGGAAGGCGTCCACCTCCAGGTCGCGGAACCGAGCCGCCGCGTCGTTTGGGGCCGCTCTCCGCCGCCTGGTATCTCCCGGCCGCCGAAAAGGGCCTTGACTTATTTGGCTATTTGGCTAAAATGCCAAATAGCAAGTGCCGATGATAGGGGTAACAAATGGACGCGAAAACTCGGGCACAATTCGAGAGTCGGGCCAAGATCATCAAGGCCATGGCGCACCCGACGCGGCTGTTCATCGTGGACCAACTGGCCCGCAAGGGGGAAAAGTGCGTCTGCGAACTCACCGAGATGATCGGGGCCGACATGTCCACGGTCTCGAAACACCTGGCGATCCTCAAGGGAGCCGGTATCGTCCAGGACGAAAAACGCCGCAGCCAAGTCTACTACCGACTGCGTCTGAAGTGCGTGCTGAATTTCTTCGAGTGCGTGGAGTCGGTCATGAGGTGTAACGCCGAGGAGCAACAGCAACTGATTAGCTGACCGCCGGCGGTGGTCACGGCGTAGACTCTTTTTTTGGGGTGGTACTTGGCGATTTTCCCAAGAGGCCACGAGAATCCAGTCCGATAAGCGATTGGAGTTGTGAATAAATGAAAAAGGAATGGAAAACACTTGCCGCGTTCGTGACAGTTTTCCTGGTGGCGTACTTCTTGCCGCTGGCGACCCCTGAGTTCAAGCCCGAGACGGACCCCACCCATGCCAAGATGACAGGCGCGATTATCGAAGCATTCAAACTGCTTCAGTGGTACGTGCGAAACCACACGCTCGCCTGCGTGGTGCCCGCCTTGTTCATCGCCGGGGCGATCACCACGTTCCTTTCCAAGCAGGCCGTGCTGAAGCACCTGGGGCCGAAGGCGAACAAGGTGGAGGCCTACTCGGTGGCGTCGGTGTCGGGCACGGTGTTGGCGGTCTGTTCGTGCAGCGTGTTGCCGATGTTTGCGGGCATCTACCGCGTCGGGGCGGGGCTGGGACCGGCCTCGGCGTTTCTTTACGCCGGTCCGGCCATCAATGTCCTGGCCCTATTCCTGACGGCGCGGGTGCTGGGATTTCAACTCGGCGTGGCCCGGGTAGTGGGCGCGATTGTGTTCGGGATCATCATCGGGCTGATCATGGCGTTGATCTTCCGCAAGGGCGAGGAGAAACGCACGGCCGCTACCATGCAGATGCCCGACTCGCCGGCCTCGCGGCGGCCGCTTTACCAGAGCGCTTTGCTGCTGCTCGCGATGATTGCCTTTCTCGTCTTCAGCGACTGGTTCAATCCCGGCGACAAGATCGTCGATCTGGCCGACGGCACGCATTTCGAGGCCACTTTGCAATACGAAACGCTGAGCCAATACGACTTGCGGCTGAAGCAAGCAGCGCTGGGGCACCAGGTCGGAGAAGTAGTGAGGCTGCCGAAGTCGGAGATCGCCTCGATCGTCGACGTAGACACGTGGGTCGTCCGGATCCATCACGTCCGCTGGTATCTGGCCGGGGCGATGGGTGCTCTAGTCGTGATCATGAGCCTGGTATGGCTGGACAAGGCGGAATTCATGCAGTGGATGGGCAACACGTGGACTTTTTCCAAGTTGCTGATCCCGCTACTGTTCGGAGGCGTATTCATCGTGGGATTTCTTGGCGCCCTGCTTCCCGAGGAGCAAGTGGCCGCACTGGTCGGCGACAACAGCCTCACGTCGAACCTGATCGCTTCGGTCGTCGGCTGTTTCTTCTACTTTGCCACGCTGACCGAGATTCCGATTCTTGAGACGTTGATGAAGAACGGGATGGCGGACGGCCCCGCGCTGGCCCTGCTCTTGGCCGGTCCCGCGTTGTCGATCCCCAGCATCCTGGTGATTCGTTCCATCATTGGCAACACGAAGACCGTTGTGTTCACCACGTTGGTTGTGGTCATGGCCACGATCGTGGGGATGGGCTATGGGAAACTCGTCGGAGGCGACGCCGCGCAGGCACAGCAGACCCCGGCGCCCGTAGTGGCCGGCGTCGATCAGTAAGGGAGATCCCTTGGCCCCCATTGAACAAAAGGAACCAAACGATGAAACTGCTGCAAGTCCTGGGACCCGGATGTGCAAAGTGCATGAAGCTCAAGGAGAACGCGGATGCTGCCGTAAAGGAATTGGGAATTGAAGCCAGGGTGGAAAAGATCACGGACATCAACGTGATCACCGGCTTCGGCGTGATGATGACCCCCGCCTTGGCCGTCGACGGCGAGGTCAAGGTCGTGGGCAAGGTGCCTTCGACGGATGAAATCAAACAGTTGCTTTGCTAGCCCGCGCAAGCGACGGGAGGACCTCCATGCCTGAGACCAACGAGCCAGCCGAGTGTGCCTGCGGCACGGCACCGAAGTTGGTTTTCGCCTGCTCGGGAGCGGCCGACGTCGGTCAGATCGCCGACCTTGCGGCAAGACGGCTGGCGGCCGAAGGGACGGGCAAAATGTTTTGTCTGGCCGGCGTGGGAGGACGGGTGAGCGGGATCATGGCCACCACGGACGCGGCCGCCGCCATCCTGGCGATTGACGGCTGCCCGCTGGACTGCGCCCGGAAGACGCTGGAAGAGGCCGGCTTCAGCGAGTTCGAGCATCTGCGGCTTTCGGACCTGGGGATGGAGAAAGGACAGTCGCCCGCGGCGGATGAGCGGGTGGAAAAGGTCGTCAGCCGAGCCAAGACACGGCTGGCCGGCTGAGTCTCAACCGAGTCGAAGGAGTCCATCAGAAATGAAAGCGAAGACTATCTTGACCATCGTGCTGTTGGTATTCGTCGGCGCGAGCATTGTCGCACTGGCGGCCAGGGGCCTGCGCCAGCAGCCAGGCGGTCCGCCGGACACGATCACCGACGGGCTCGTCGTCTACTATTTCCACGGCAGCATGCGGTGTCCAACCTGCCGGAAGATCGAATCCTACGCCCATGAGGCGATCAAGACCGGTTTTCGCGCGGAGTTCGACAGCAGCGATCTGCAATGGAAGGTCGTCAACTACGAGGCATCGGGCAACGAGCATTTTGGCGAAGACTATCAGGTCACCGCTCCGACCGTGGTCTTGGTGGAGATGCGAGGCGGCGAGCAGAAACGGTGGAAGAACCTGGACCGCGTCTGGGAGTTGGTCATGACGGGGACCAAGGAGGAATTCCTCGGTTATGTCCAGGAGGAAGCCAAGGCCCTGCTGGGGGGATCGGCGAGTTGAGTGTCATACATGGTTTGTCTCAGGCCGTCTGGCGGCGTTTAGTGGTCGAAACGGCACATTTCGGAGCCAACCACTTGGAAAGGAGTGTTTGATGATGCGGCCCTATCACGTGGCGTTGTATCTGTTGTTGAGCGTGGTTTTTTGGGGTGCGATTCCGGCTCTGGCGGAGAAGCCGGCGGATCCGCCGGAGGATCGCGTCGTGGCGATGTATTTCCACCGCACGCAGCGTTGCCCCACCTGCAAGCGGATCAGCGCCTACATCGAAGAGGCCATCAAGACCGGATTCGCCAAGCAGGTGAAAGACCGCACGGTCAGCTTCCACCTGATTGACTATCAGAACCGCAAGAATGCGAGATTCACCAAGGCGTACAAGATCCAGGCCCCAACTCTGGTGCTCGCCGACGTGCACAAGCGGAAGGTGACCGCGTGGAAGCCGATGCCGAAGGTCTGGAGCCTTGTGGCCAAGAAAAAGGACTTTCTGAAGTACGTCCAGAACGGAGTCCGCGGCTACCTGGAGGGCAAGAAGTGATGCAGGAACTGGCGATCGGTGCGGCTTCGGCCTTGTGGTTCGGGATCTTGACGTCGATCAGCCCCTGCCCCTTGGCCACGAATATCGCAGCCATCTCTTACATCGGGCGGCGTGTCAGTAGTACCCGCCAGGTGCTGCTGGCGGGCCTGTTGTACACGGCGGGGCGGATGGTGGCCTATCTTGGCCTCGCGTTTGTGTTGGTGTACGCGGCCCTGTCGAACACGCAGGTCTCCCTGTTTCTCCAGAAGTACGTGCACGTCTTCCTCGGCCCCGTTCTGATCCTTGTCGGCATGCTGCTGCTGGGGCTTATCCAATTCAATACGCGCGGATCAGGCGTCGGCGAGAGACTACAGAAACGCGTCGACGCAATGGGGGTCTGGGGAGCCCTGCTGCTGGGCGTCCTGTTTGCTCTCTCCTTCTGTCCGACCTCGGCAGGATTGTTTTTCGGAAATCTGATGTCCTCGGTGAAGGCAAGCTCGCCTATACTGATGCCGCTGGTCTACGGGATCGGAACGGCGCTGCCTGTGCTGGTCTTCGCGGGTCTGATCGCATTCAGTGCCCAATCGGTCGGCACGGCTTTCAACATCCTGTCGAAGATCGAATGGTGGGCGCGGATGATCACGGGCGTGATCTTCGTGGCGGTTGGAATCCTCTTCTGCCTCGAGTACTGCTTCGGGGTCCCGATCAGCAGCAGCATGCAAAGAGTCCTGGGGCAAGCGGAATTGTAAGTCGCCCTCCAAAGACGACTTCCCTGTTTGCAGGGACCGCACTGGTGCGGTCGGGCGACATTGGGACCCGATGAATCGGGTCGCTACGAACTTATTGAGTCCTGCGCAGCTAATGCACAGGTGCCAGCGGCAGCTTGCCTGCCGCTGCCCGGAATCGCAGGGGCGGACAAGCCGCCCCTGGCACCCAAGCGATCATTGGCAACGCAGGTGTCAATAGTCTCGGTAGATTACCGGCTGGGCTTCTTCCGGCTCGGCTTGCCCCCCACGCCCTCGAAATCGATCGGGTCGTCGGCCTCTGCCCGGGCCTTTTTTAACCGGGCCTCGAGCCTTTCGAGATGCTCGGCGGCGGCTGGGTCGTCGGCCAGGTTCTTCAGCTCGTAGGGGTCGTTTTCCAGGTCGAAGAGTTGCCGCGTCTTCACGCCGCCGACGTGATACTTGATCAGCTTCCAGCGGGGCTCGCGGACCGCCCGTTGCACGCTCTTGTAGGCGGTGAGGATGAAATCACGGACCTTCTGCTGATCTCCCTTGATGATCGGAAGCAGGCTCTTGCCCTCGACCGCCTCGGGCGTTGTCAGGCCGGTCAGGTCGCAGGCCGTGGGAAAGAGATCGTAGAGAGCGACCAGGGCGTCGGATTGGCCGCGGGGGATGCCCGGCCCGGCCAAGATCAACGGCATCCGTCCGCTGTGCTCGTAGAGGTTCTGCTTGCCCAGCAGCCCGTGCCGCCCGACCGCCAGGCCGTTGTCGCCGGAGAAGAGGATGATCGTGTCGTCCGCGTGCCCGGTCTCTTCCAGGGCCTTCAGCATCCGCCCGATCTGGGCGTCCATGTGGGTGATCATGCCGTAGTACTTGGCGATGTGCTCACGGACGATCTGGGGCGTCCGCGGGAAGGGCGCCAGGTTCTCGTCGCGGAGGATCAAGTCGCCGTTGTCGAAGGGATGCTCGGGCATGAAGCTCTTGGGGGTGGGGATCTTCTGCGGGTCGTACATGGTGTCGTAGGGCGGGGGCGGATGGCGCGGGTCGTGCGGGGCCGTAAACGACACGTAGATGTAGAACGGCTTCTCGCCGGGGTGCGTCTTGAGGAAATCGATCGCCGCGTCGGCAAACAGCTCGCTGGAGAATTTCTTGCCGGTGTAGCGTTTCTTCTTGGGATACTTCCCCGTGGGATCGAAGTCGTGGATCGGCACCTTGTAGTGATTCGACATGCCGCCGAAGAAGATCGCCCCGCCGTGGGTGAACCCGCGGGCGTAGGATGCCGGCCCGTTGTGCCACTTGCCGGTGCCGAAGGTGGCATAACCGGCCCGCCGCATCACCTCCGGCCAGATCGGCACCCCGTCGAGGTTGCCCGGCACGTGCCACAGCGTCCGTCCGCTGTTGAGCATCGCCCGGCTGGGCAGGCAGACTGCCCCGCTCATCGAGCCCATCACGTAGTTGTTGTTGAAAACGAACCCCGAGTTGACCAGCCGGTCGAGATTGGGGGTCTTGATGATCGGGTTGCCCAGGGCGTGGATCGTGTCGTAACGCTGATCGTCGCTGAAGAGGAACAGCAGGTTGGGCCGCTTGGCCCCAGGCGCCTCCTTCCCCAACGCAACGCCGCGGACTGCTGCCAGTGCCACGATGCACGCGGCGACCAGCCTGTACCACTTCGCTCTTCTCATGATTTGCTCCTTCCGGGATGTGGATTCTGACAAAGCACCGGACAGTGTACAACAACGCGGTTGCTGAATCCACCGGGGCCCCGGTTGGATCAGATCACGGTCGACGCGCATGGGGGGTTGAATCGGCTGTTGGCGTTGGTTATAAGGGGTTGCCAACGGACAACGTTGCACTTCGGGAAAACAGCCCCGCCCGGGAGGGCGGGGGGCCCGGAATGTCGCCGCGTCCAACCCCGCCCTTCCGGGCGGAGCTATCGGCCTGAGCACCGCTGAAGTCCGAAAGGGAGGTTCAGATGCGAGTTTTCAATCAAGCACTGGCCGTCGTACTGCCCGTCGTGTTTTCCGTGGCCGCGCTGGCAGCGGAGCAACCGCCACCAAAAGGGGTCCGAACCTTCACCTACAAAAAGACCGAACGGGCCGAGCTGAAGATCCACGTGCACTTTCCGGCGGACTGGAAGAAAAGCGACAAGCGGCCGGGCATCGTCTTCTTCTTCGGCGGAGGATGGAACTCGGGCAGGGTTGGCCAGTTTCTCCCTCAGGCCGAATACCTGGCCAAGCGGGGAATGGTCGCGGCCCGGGCCGACTATCGGGTCCGCTCCCGCCACCAGGTCACCCCGGAGAAGTGCGTCGAGGACGCCAAGAGCGCCGTCCGCTGGATGCGAAAGAACGCCCGGCGGCTGGGCGTCGACCCGGAGCGGATCGTGGCCTCGGGCGGCTCGGCCGGCGGGCACATCGCCGCCTGCACGGGCTGCACGCCCGGCCCCGAGTCCGAAGGCGAAGACCTCACGGTCTCCTCCAAGCCGAACGCGATGCTGCTTTTCAATCCGGTATTGAATTTAAGCCTCGGCGAGAAGATGCTCCAGCGGCTGGCCGGTAATGAAAAGCTCGGCAAGCTGATCTCCCCAACGCTTCATCTCAAGAAGGACACGCCCCCGGCACTGATCCTGTTCGGCACCAAGGACCGTCTGCTGCCCCACGGCGAGCAGTACATCGCCCGCAGCAAAGAGGTCGGCAACCGGGCAGAGATCTACCTGGCCGAAGGCCAGGGCCACGGGTTCTTCAACCGTTCGCCCTGGCTTGAGAGAACGCTCCGACGGTCCGACGAGTTCCTGACGTCCCTGGGTTATCTGAAGGGCGAACCACCGGCCCGCCGGGAGCGCCCGAACGTGGTGTTCATCCTCACCGACGATCAGCGCTGGGACCAGCTTGGCTGCGAAGGGCATCCGTTTCTGAAGACCCCGAACATCGATCGGATCGCGGCCGAGGGGGCGCGGTTT
>CAZUAM010000300.1:0-7511 GCA_964618095.1 uncultured Planctomycetaceae bacterium
AAGTGACTCCTATGTACTGATACCTGAGTGACTCCAATGTACTGATACTTGCCCGCTATCTGTCTGAAAAAATGCACCGGCCGAGTGGAAATGCCATGGCTCGCGATGCGGCCGATGCGGAGCGACTGCTCTCATGGTTGCGAAAAGAACAACCGATCTGCGGCGCGAAACCCTGCTCTTGATCGCTTACCTTGCCGCTACTCTTGCGAATACGCATAGCTCCCGTACCGGTACGTGTACCGTTTGGCGGGAATCCCGTTGAGCACAATCCCGACGGGTCGGGCACCGGCCGTCAAAAGCCGCGCGTGCGTCTTCTTGATCTGGTCCACCCGGCTGACGTCCCGCATGGCGCAGATCAGGGACGCATCCGAGGCACTGGCCAGGACAAGTGCCTCACCGGCGGCCAACACGGGCGGGGTGTCTACGACTACGTAGCGGTACAACCCGCGCACCTCCTCGAAAAGTGGGCCCAGAACTCCGTTGCCGAGCAGCTTGTGGGGGCTCGCGTGGAGTTTTCCGGCGGGCAGCAAATGCACCCCCTCGTTGCTGTCGGATACGATCGCATCCTTCAGCGAGCACTGCCCGGCGAGCACGTCCCCGAGGCCCGGCTGCAACGGCACCTGAAGCACATTGTGGATATCCGGAGATCGCATGTCGCCGTCGATCAAGAGCGTCGGCTGGCCCGAGGCCCGCGCGATGCTGACCGCCAGTTGGACCGCCACGCTGGTCTTGCCTTCCCGGTTGGTGCTGCTGGTCACCGCCAGCACCTTCATGTCTCTCAGCGGCTCAGAGAGGATCAAGCAAGTTCTCAGGCTGTCGATACTCTCCTCGAAGATCCCCAGGCTCCGCCCGACACGTCTGGACGCAGACTTGCGGAGAACGGATGTTCGCACCGGCAGACGAGCCACTTCCCCTACCACCGTCAGGTTTGAATGTTCCTCGAGCTGCCCAACGTCGGTGACGCGCCGGAGGATCCGCTCCCAGACGACCGCCAGGCCGAAGGGCAAGCAGAGGCTGGCCAGCACTGCAAGGACGAGTCGTATGTATGGATCGCTGACTCGTGTCTTGGGAGCCGTTGCATCCTGCAGCCGCGTAACCCGAGCAGGAGCGCGTTGTTCGGTGCGAAGTGTAATGATCCGGTCCGCGATTCGATCAAATACTTCCTGTGCTCGGGCCAGTTCCCCTCGCGCGAACTCCAATTCCACTGTCTCCACACCCACCTCCTCGACCTGGTCAAGCTCTTTTTCCCGCCGCTCTCGCAACAACTGTTCCATCAACTGATAGCCTTGAAGTCGGGAATACATGCCGGCGAGTTCGTCCTTTCGCTGATTTATGACCGCCGTGCGCACCCGCACCTCGAGTTCTGGGCGACGCTTACTTCGCAGCTTGGCCAACGCCGCCCCTTCTTCCGAGATCTGCTCTACCAAGGCTTGGTACCCGGCGTCTTCCTCGTAGGTTACAAGCTTCTGCTCATACTCGCGCCGCATCGCTTGCTTCATCATGAGAGAAGCCTGCATGGCTTGAACCTCGGGGTGGGCCGCCAACTCTTTTTCGATTTCCGCGTGCGGGAGGGTCACGCTGGTCTTGGAAACCAAGCCAGAGCCGTCATTATCGGGATCCGCAGCACGATCCAACTCGGCCATGAACGTCTTCTCGGCATTGATCGCGTTGACGACGGTTTCTGCTGTGGTGGCAGTCGGATCGATATCGACGGTCAGAGTGCGGGATTCGGCATCGAACGTAACAAGCGCCTCGTTGCCGATTGCGGCTTGGTGCTTCAACTCCATGTCGACGTTTTCGAATTCAGGCCCTGGCGTAGACGCGGTCACGATGAAGTCGTCGTTGTCGCCATCCAATCTCACGGTGGCCGTCCCGCAGGGGCCGATTGCCCACTCGGGGGCGAGCGCGCCAACCAACCCACTTCCATCATTGGTGGAGTCTGCCGTGAAGTCCAAGGCCGCTGTAAATGCGTCTTGGGAATTGACGGCCGCGATGACCGTTTTGGCGGTGGTGGCCGCCGGATCGACGTCGATCGACAGGGTGCGGTTGGCGTCGTCGAAACTCACGAAGGCTCGATTGCCGTCGGCCTCTTTGTGCACGAACACAACATCGACATTCGTGAGGGCAGGTTCCGGCTTCGGGGCCACGATCACGAGGTCATTGTTCTGGTTGGCCGGGCGGACTACCGCTGCGACACGCCCGGCGGTCAACTGCGTCGTGCCCTTCTTCCCGAGCCCAAAGAGCGACTCGCCGACCGGGCCGGTTCCGTCGTTGGTGGGGTCTGCCGTCTTGTCCAGGGCCGCCGTAAACGTGCCTTGGGAATTGACCGCAGCGATGACCGTTTCGGCTGTGGTGGCCGCCGGATCGATGTCGATGGAGAGGATGCGGTCGTCGTCGAAACGCACGAACGCTTGATTCCCCTTGGCCTTATCGTGCACGAACCGGATACTTGCCCTGGTAAAGACAGGCTCCGGCTTCGTCGGCGTGATCACCAGGTCATTGTTACGCTTGGCCAGTCGGATCACCGCGACTACACGTCCGAGCCGGGTGGTACCTTTTGTCCCGAGCCCGAAGACCGACTCCTGGTATTCTCTTATTTGGGCTTCCAAGACTGCCCGTTCCACTTCCGCAGCGGCGTGCCGTGCTTCCAAACTGCTAAGAGGACGTTGCACGACGACGCGTGTCTGGGTATTCACCGCGAACGGGTCCTTTCCGGTCGCTTGCTTGGTCAGCGTGCGGACGTTTTCCCGCAACCGATCGACCTCCTCGGCCCGGCGCTTTCTCTCTTCCTCCAGCAACTCCACGACTCTGGCCTGGCGTTCCGCCTGGTCTTGGCTCCGCAAATTGAAGTATTCATCCACTACCGCGTTAACAAGCCGCGCTGAGTCTTCCGGTTCGGGGCCGGTGTAGGAGATGTTGAAAAGCTCCGACTTCCCGACCTGTTTCACTTGTAACTGTTTCTGCATCCATGAGATTGGGGCTTCCTGTTCTTGGAGTTCACGCACGTGCGCAATCTCCGGTCGACTAAGGACAGGGCCCAGCACCAATGGGCTGCGGATCAACTCGACCTGGGTCTGAACAAAAACCTTCGAGCTGTCGCTATCCGGAAATGCGATAAAGGGACGCGTGTCTTCGATTCGAAGCCAGGCCGTTGCCTCGTACACCGGCTCAAAGTACAGATAGATCAGCCCCCCGGAAATCGCGGCCAGTACCAGCCCGATCGGCGTGGCCACCTTCCACCACTGCCGGATGGCAGTCAGGACGAATTGGGGTGTGATGCCCTGCTGCGACTCGGCACCCCGGTACAGGCCGGCTCTCGGGTGTCTCGGCTGTAAACTTGAGGGAGCCAAGGGAATCAAGCCCTTCTGAAAATCAGGAGGGGGCAGGTTGCCCGACGGGCCGTTGTTCGTGTCAGACACAGGTTGCTCCTCTGAATCCGAATAATAACGCGGTGTCTACCGTTGAACGCCTACAAATAGTACCGCGAGAAGCTAGCCGCGTTCTCGGCGCACAGCGGCGCCCACGTCCACCAGCTCGACCTCGCGGATTAGCTTGCCCAAGTACCACAATACGAGCCCGAAAAGCCCGGCCGCAAATGGAATCATTACGTATCCCGAAACGTCGTGGGTGAATTTGTGGGCGGCGTCTCCGGACACGTACTGATTAAGCAGCGCCGTGACAACAATCCGTGTGGAGTTCGCAATCAGCGCGATCGGGACTACGCTCAGAAGCAGCAACGCCTTTTCCCACCACGTCCGCCGGACGAGGATCAGATACGCGAAGGCCAGGGCAACGATTCCCACGAAGATCCGCAGTCCGGAACAGGCTTGTGCGACCTCTAGCTTGAAGCCGTCAATGTCAATGACGTTTCCTTCGGCAAAGGCCGGCTGGCCGAGGCTTACCAATGCCCAGCAGCTTATTTTGGTGGCCACCCGCTGTAACGGCAGGCTCAACATCCGCTCCGCCCTCCAGGGCAGCGGGATCATGAACCAGAGGAAGCCGATCGAGGGCAAGGCCCACCACAACACGCGCCAACCGCCAAGCAACCACGCGAGCCCTGCCGCCCATAGCAAGATCGACCACGCGTCCACGGGTTGCAGAAAATAGCGTGCCCCCCACATCCGCACGCCGATGCTCAGGCCGATAAGAATCAGCCCGGGCCATGCCCACTTGGCCGGCAGCCCTGGAAATCGATCCCGCCGGGCCCACAGAAAATACAGTGCAAGCGGCACCACAAAGTATCCGTGGGAGTAATCCGGCTCTCGATCCCACGCGCGTACGAGATCAACCAGCGCGGGCCAGTACGCCCAAGCGAAAGTGGCCGCCAGGAGCACCCCGCCGACGGCCAGTTTCGGCCACTGATCCTTCCATGAGGGCTGCGGGACCTGCTGAGGGGGCGCAGTAGACTTCCGCCGGTCAGGCGGCGCCTTCCCACCGGGCTTGGCTCGGCGTTGGCGCTTCTTCTGCCGTTGACGGACTACATTATTCTTGATGTCAGCATGTGCCATAATAAAAAGACGCCCGCAATCATCGCAGGATGTCTCCTGCAACGAGTGCGGGCGCTGTGTGTCAGTTGGCCCTAACTAATTGTGTTCGGGACTTCAGTCCCGCTGCATAACGACCTGGAGCCGCTTTACCTTTCCAAGCCTCCCGTTATTGACCGGGATCTCCACGCCGATGGTGCCACTGTGGCCACCGCAAACCGCATCAAGCGCCATCTCCTTGATAGCCAGCTTGGCGGACTCGATCCGGCTCTGGTTGTCAGTTGGCCGGTCGGGCAATAGATCTCCCAACTCTTCGCGTCTATGATTTGATTGACTACTCACCTTCGGGATGGAGCTACGGCCGCCTCAAGGGCGTCTTCGATCTTGGGTCGAGAAAGAATGGACGAGCGGGAGCAGCGATCAGTTCAGATCAGGTGAGACTCAGTCCGCGCACACTCCGTCCTCGTGGGTCGCAGGTACGCTCGAAAGAATTCGCGCCTACCCGCACCCACAGCATCCAAATGGCTACGCGTATCCGCAGCAGCCATGGTGTTGCTCCTGTCCTCAACATCCGTGACGGTGGCCACATCCTTGGCCTCCTTGACCCGGTCGCCGGCGGGAGTCTACTGCGAAGCTCCGCCGCAACCTTGGGCTCAGTCAGATCCTCTCGGTCCTACAAGGCGCTTCTTCCTGTCCCAAGTCCGCTACCTTGAAAACCTCTGATCTCAGAGATTCCAAAAAGAAGTCTGTCCACTCATAGCCCCAGACTATACGTAAAGGCAGGATTTGCTGTTTCACGTCGGCCCGCGCAGGGCCGCCCTCTCCGCAATCTGTAGTAAGGTTCTACATTAAGCACAAACGTCGGGTGTTGTCAAGCTGCGGACGTGGGGAAGCCGCGAAATAATCGAAATCCACTCTGTAGAGGGAGGCGGACGACTGCCCAGCCCAGCCCGCTCCCCCAGGCGAGTTCTTCAGCCCCGGTCTCGCGGCCCGACGGGACCGCACGATCAGGCCCTCTTCCAGCCCGCCCGGAATCATCGCAGGACATCTCCTGCAACAACTGCGGGCACTGTACGTGAATTGGCCCTATGCCATTAGGGCTGCTATTCCGGCTCGAAGACGATTTGCAGCCGTTTTACCTTTCCAAGCCTCCCGTCTTTGACGGGTATTTCGACGCCAATGGTGCCGCTGTGGCCAGCCCGAACGGCGTCCGTGGCCATCTTCTGGATTGCCTGTATGGCGTACTCGACCCGGCTCTGGTTGTCCTTCGGTCGCTCCGCCAACACATCCTTGAGTTTTCGGTTCATTCTTAGGCTCGCCGTTCAGGGGTAGAAGTCGAACATTGCTAGATGCAAAGGGGCGTCAAATACGGTGCTGATCGACACGCGCAGACGGCGCGGACTGGCCCGAATCGGGGCCAGGCTGGTCCGCGCACCTGGCAGTGCGGTGCCGCGAGATTATACCACGGTTGTCACACCAACATATGAGGAGGATGGAGCCGCCGAACGCCCGGCCGGCACTGTTCACCCAATGTCTATACCCGGGAATTGTCCGGAATCTGCGCTGGGGACCCGCCTAAATCGCCTTATAAGGGTGTCGCCCGTCCGTGTAGCCGATTTGTAGTCAACGCACCGGACACGCGTGGAAAGGGCGGACGGCGGCGGATTCCGGCCCTTGCCACAAGTCGGTTACCTTGCGTGACTTGGAGCACGGTAGTCGCAGAGGTAGCCTCTGAGATGTTGATATTCCGCCGCATTCCGAGCAGACTAGAGTAGTTCCCCGGTCCGAAACAGCCGGTTTGTTTTTCGCATCTCCCCTTTGAAAAACCGTCATGTCCGATGTCGAGGCAGGGCTTGCGCCCCGCCCTGATCCTGCCGAGTCTCCGCAAAGCCCGACACAGCGCCGGCCAGGCCGCATGTGCTGGTCCACCCGAGTTGTTCTGATCGGATATGTTGTCGTCTTGTTCTCCCGTGCTCTTCTCAGCCAACGGCGTGAGCCGGTCGTGCAACTGGAGGATCTGGTGCAGCCGCTCGACTGGGTCGTCGGAATCCTCGTGGCCGGCGTGCTGACAGGTGCCCGGTTTCTCTTGCTCGGCCTTCTGGTGGCCTTTTCCGCCGGGCGCCCGACAACTCCTCAGCGTTTTTCTGCGTCGCTCGGCCGCTGGTCGTTGGTGTTCCTGCTGGGGGTTGGACTAATCGCACTCCTTTCGATAGCCGAGTCGGGCCGCCCTCCACACGTTGCCTCCTCTTTGCTCCCTCTGGCCGGCTACCTGGCCGGCGTGTGGATCGGGTTTACCTGCCTGCGGGGACGTCGAGCGGCGTTGTGGATCGTGCCCAAACTGGGCCTGGTCTTGCTGACGCTCGGCGCGGGCATCGCAGGGCTTATGTTTCTGGCGATAGACGACGAGGCCTTGTCGTTCCAGCCGCCCAAGGTAACCTCCGCCGAGAAACGCCGGCTGGTGGACGTCCTCCAGTCCAGCCATCCAGCGGGCAACGGATTCCAGCGATTGCGCCTGTCCGAGGACGACATCAACCTTCTGCTGGCCATGGCAGTGCCACAGGCTCTTCCGGAGGGGAAGGCGCGGATCACGCTGGACAAGGGAACGGTTTCCGGAGACTTGTCGATGAAAATGGCCAACTCCTCGGCCTCGCGTCGCTACGTCAACGTTCGTGCAACGTGCCGTGCCGAGGTGACTGGGGGTCGGCTGGGAATCCGGTTTCAGAAGTGCCGCATCGGCCGGGTAACCGTGCCGCGGTTCGTCCTCCAGGCCGCTTCCCCGCTGTTGACCTCCGCGATTCTCGACGACCCCGATTTGCGGCAAATCGTGGCCGCAATCGATTCCGTGCGCGTGGAGCCGGAGGGCGTCGAAACCGATTTCCGGTCCAGCGAACTCCGCGCCAAGGTGGTGGCGTCCCTACTCGCCAGATTGGGCCAGAAACCCGATGTCTTGATGAGAACAAAGATCCACTACCGCCACCTGGTTCGCACGGCCGGGGAGCTGCCTGCGGACGACCGGTTTGCAGCATT
>CAZUAM010000300.1:7521-8685 GCA_964618095.1 uncultured Planctomycetaceae bacterium
CCCAGAAGCGCTCCAAGGCCGAGGATCCCGTCCTGGAAAACCGTGCCGCGATCCTGTCGCTGGCCATTCTGCTCGGACACTGGCGGGTCGAGACGCTGGTCGGACCGATCACGGACGATAAACTGCAATCGGCGGCCCGACGCCACGTCGGCAGGGTCACTCTGCGGGGCCGGCGGGACTGGCGCAGACACTTCTTTGTCAGCGCCGCGCTGGCGCTATTGTCGAACGAATCGCTGAGCGACGAGGCCGGCCTGTTCAAAGAGGAGCTCGACGCCGGGGAGGGCGGCAGCGGCTTTTCCTTTTCCGACCTGCTTGCCGACCGGGCCGGCACGCTGTTCGCCCTGGCCGCAACCCGGGATGAGCAGTCGGCACGCAGGATGCAGGACAGGCTGGCCGCCGGATTCGAGATCGACGAGATCTTTCCGCCAGCCGCCGACTTGCCCGAGGGAATCCCCGACCCGCAACTCCAGGCCGAGTACGGCGGTGTCGGCGGCGAGAGGTACAAGGAGGTCATTCGGGAAATCGAACGGCGACTTGCAGACTGTACGGCCCTCCGATAAAGGTTCGTGTCCGCATTCGCGGCAATGAATCAGTTAAGGGTCTCCGGGAATTCGGGGAACTCGAGACAACGGCGAAAAGCCCCGGGACTGTGTCCGGGGGATCCCGCCGACGCAGCCGGCGGGCTTTGGGACCCGATAAATTGGGGCACTACGAACCGGTTGGACGAACGTCTACAGTTCAGCGGTATCGAGACCAAACCAGCAGGGCCATTGCCGCCAGAAAGCCAATCCAGAGGGCCAGCATCAGAACGCTCACCGACAGGAACCACTTGTTCGGCTGGGGGCAACTCCGCTGCGGATTGGGAGTGTCTTTGGCCGCAGGCCGGTTTCCGCGGCGGGAGTTCCGGTTGGCCTTTCGGGCAGCAGATCGGCTTGCGCGCCGGCTCATCGTGGGGGTCCTTCCCTTTTTGGCGGAGGTTACTCGGGCGGCGTGATCTTGAATTCCTGCTTCAAGGCGGTGTCGAAGTCGTAGACGTCGTTGAAGTCTTCCCGGCAATCGTGCGGGGTCTTCCGCATCTGGCCGATCCGGATCAGGTTGAAGACGATCTCGCCGAAATCGCCCGTGCAGTTGACGCCCCAACTGTTCAACACCGTCTTGGCCATG
>CAZUAM010000301.1:0-8670 GCA_964618095.1 uncultured Planctomycetaceae bacterium
AGCGCCTAATGGCGTGCGCAGGTACGCTTTTCTTGCAGCAGGCTCGATCATTGTGGTTCTTGTCTTGATCTCCGCATTTGCCAAGTGGTTCGAGCGCAGACCCGACACAACTCCTTCAACTTCGCGGGAACAAGAGAATCTCAAGTATGAAGACGATGTCAAGTACATAGGAGCGCGGTTAGAAAGGCTTGACAATCTTCCCTTTGAATATGACGTCGTCGAAGTAGACGTGTCGATGCATCCTCCTTTTGGCCCTGATGTAAACGTTGACCTCGAAACCACAAACGAAGTGGCTAAGGAGGTCACCCAAGGCGACCTGCGCAGATTCTGGAATCGGGTTGCGCCGGTTGTGATTCTTCCTGATCGACACCTGAGTCGCAATCAACGAGTGGGTGTGAAGTTGTATACGCCTGTACCCGGTGCAGCACCTTGGGCGGTGATAACAAGGTTCAAAGACCACGGCGAGTACAAAGTTGAGATTTCCATTAACGAATACGGCATTGACGCTGAGCCCTATCACTTCGTGAACGAGATTGATCGCTCTCTTCCAAATCAAGGCTATATGATCGTGACTCTTCCCGTGGTCAATCGTATTCTGGAGGAGCTGATTCGACGGGGATGGAAACTGAAATCCCGTCAAGAGGACTTCGTCTGTGTGGAAATGAACAAGGGAGTTGGGTCCTATAGCGTGACACTCGACCCGGAAGGGATAGATATTGATGCCTACCATCCAACCGGAAGCGACTTTCAAGATACAGTTCAGATTGTGTTCGGCGAATTGGGGCTCGCCGACCAGGTCAAACGCAAACTCCACAGCGCTATTGGGAGTCCCGAATACATGCGAGTCGCACCAGGCAAGCGAGCCAGTTGGACGTGGAAGTTGGGACAGATCCGAGTCACGTACCATCGTCTTCCCAACTGGGATCAGCTTTCTGCGGAGTATGCCCAGCAAGACTGATGGGAGACGTGCCCCCCGAGGTGATTTGCGACATAACAAAGGGGCTAGGGTGGCACGGCCCGCTCCGTGGTCAGTGTTTGTAGCTCGGAACTTGGAACGACGCCTACACCGGCGGACGAGGAGCCAGTGGCCCCCCGCGCCGTGTGTGTTATGGCGGAAACAAGATAAGAGCCCCGAACGAAGTCGGCGAGATTCGACAACTTCTTGCAGAGAAAGGGCTTGCCCGGGCATAATCGGACGTCCGCGTCGCGTCTTACCAGAGAAACCTCTCTGCGTAAGGCGCCACATGCCGGCTCAGACACACGCCGGATAAACATGGTCTGCTGTCGAGCGAGATTCATCATGGATGACGCCGAACAACGCGCCAGACAAGTCCTTTCCGCGATGGGCTGTCGCGTCGAGAAGATACCGGAGTCCGACGAGAAACGCGCGGACCTGCGCGCCACAGACAACGACTCAACTTATCTCATCGAAGTAAAGCAGAGACTCGATGATCCACAATTGTTCCGCGGCCATGCCCAGAGGATGGCGCGCGGCGAGGTGGTTGCTCGTCGCGCGCCCACGGCCCACAATAACGCCACGAGCAAGATTCTTAAGCACGGGCGAGCCCAACTTGAGGCCACTCCGGGCCCGTCCGACGCATTCCGGTTGATTTGGCTTCACGCCGGCGGGATCGACCGTGATCTCCGATGGAAACAAGCGTTCTCTACGTTTTATGGGCGCGTACACTTGTTGGCGAAGGATCCACCCGGACAAAACGTCATCCAATGCTACTACTTTGATTACAGCGCGGCACGGTCGATGCGTTCCCTGGACGGAATGGTCCTGTCCGACGATCGTGGACTTCAACTATGCCTAAACGAATTCTCGAGTCGAATTGATCGTTTTTGTGGCACCGCACTCTATCGGCGGTTTGCCAAAGACAACAGTGTTGTCGATCCACGGAAGCTCGCCGCAAACGGCGATATTCTCGTTTGTCGCAGCGAAACTCCCCGAAAGAGCGATGAAGACGTTCTGAAAGCTTTGCACGAACAGACAGGCGTCCTGTATACTGTTATTCGGTTTTCACAACATTCCGCATCGACAATGGTGGGGCCCAACGAGACCTAACGAGGCGATGCACCCGACCGGCTTGCCGCTGCGCGCTTCGGATGTGCTTCGCGGTGGCCCAGCCAGCTTACGTGTCTGGGCGGGGAAGCGGCAAGACGTATTTGGACGCCGTCCCTGCTTCGTTTTATGCCTTCGACACGGCATGGCCCGCACCCGGTTGAAGTTACTCGTTGGGGCTGCTAGAATTAAGCAGTGAGGAGTGTTTCGCCATGAATGACTTTCGCTCTGTACTTTCCGCTGCTCAGCAGTTGCCCGAGCCGGACCGGCTGCGATTGATCGACGCGCTATGGGCAACCGTGCCCGCGGAATCGGAGGCCCCGTTTTCCGACCAGTGGGCACGTGAGATTGAACGTCGCGTCGCCGAACTCGACGCCGGCACTGCGAAAACTGTTCCCTGGTCCCGGATTCGAGACGAGGCACTAGCGCGGATCGGCCATGGCAAAGGCAATTGAGTATCTCGCCGGCGCCCGCGCCGATTTCGACGAGTCCTTCGACTGGTACCGCGAACGTAGTGTCGGGGCGGCAATCGGATTCGCTTCGGCCGTCGAGGACGCGATGGACAAGATCCTTGCGGACCCTGGCCGTTTTCCATCTACTCATGGCGGATGTCGTTACTGCACGCTCAAACGATATCCATTTCGACTGGTCTTCCGCGGCGAAACCGATCGCTTGGTGGTTGTTGCCGTCGCCCATGCCAAACGACGTCCGGGGTACTGGCGTCGTCGCACCTGATTCAAGCCATGACGAGGGGATAAACCCAACGCGAAAGGATTCAGGCTACGTCCAAGAAACAGAAGAAAAAGAAGGCCTGCTCCAAAGAGGCCGATCCGAACGAGCGGCCGATTGCCCAGAATCGCAAGGCCCGGCACAACTACACCGTGCTCGATACGCTCGAGTGCGGCATCATGCTGGTCGGCAGCGAGGTGAAGAGTCTCCGCAGCGGCAAGGTCTCGCTGGCCGAGGCCTACGGCCGGCTGAAGGACGGCGAGGTCTGGCTGGTCGGCTGCGACATCGCCGAGTACACCGAGGCCAACCGGCTCAATCACGTCCCGAAGCGCCCGCGGAAGCTGCTCTTGCACCGCCGCGAGATCAAGCGGTTCGCCCATCGGGCCTACGAGCAGGGACTGACGCTGGTGCCGCTTAGGATGTACTTCAAGCGTGGCCGGGCCAAGGTCCTATTGGGGATCTGCCGCGGGCGGGCGCACCACGACAAACGCGACGCCATGAAGAAGGCCGAGGCCCGCCGCGAAATGCAGCGGCAGATCTATCGGAAGTAGACAGAGTCGCAGGATTCCGAGAACGGATCGTTTAGCCGCCGCGGCTACGCGGCGGAAGGGCCCGGCGTGGCCGCCCGGGGCTAAACAGCGACAAATCCGGGGAACGGCGAAATCCTGTTCCGACGTGAGCCGCAGCCTACTTCCCTTTGGTCAACGCGGCGAAAAGCTCCACGACCTTCTGCATCGTCTCCGGTTCGGGCAGGGGCAGCTTCAGAAAGGGTTGGCCGGTCTGCTCGTCGCGGGTGACCATTTCGCTGGGCAGCCCGGGGCCGGCGTCCGGCTGCCGGCCCGGCTTGCCGGTGGCCAGTGCCTGGCCGAACTTGTCCAACAGCGACATCCCGGCGGTGACCACGTCGGCCCAGAGCTGCTCTTGGGGCGGCGCGGGCGGCCGGACTGCCTCGAACGGTTCGGCGACTTCCGCCGCCTCGGCTGCCTCGGCTGCTGCCGGTCGTTCGGGTTCCTGCGGCATGGGCTGCGGGATGGAGCCGGTGACCTTTTCGACCGATTCCATGAACTTCTTCAGCCGCGTGCCGCCCATGAAGACCTCGTCCTGCCCATCGTCCAGCACGCCGCTGAACATCGCGCTCTTGAAGGCCAGCAGGCTGAGCATCCCCTCTTCGATGGTGCCCTGGGCGACGAAGTGGACCACGCGGACCGGGCGGTGCTGTCCCAGGCGGTGTACGCGGCCGATCCGCTGTTCGAGCACGGCCGGGTTCCAGGGCTGGTCGAGGTTCACCACGGCGGCGGCGTTTTGCAGGTTCAGCCCCACCCCGCCGGCATCGGTGGAGAGGAACAGCCGGCAGTCCGGGTCCTCCTTGAACCGCCGGATGAGGTGCTTGCGCTGGGGTCCCGGCACGCCGCCGTGGAACATCACGTGCTCCCATTTCCGACTCTCCAGCCGCCGGACGACCAACTCGTGCATCCGCAGCCACTGGCTGAAGATGACCACCTTGCACTGCTGCTCTTCGAGCATGTCCGAGAGCAGGTCGGCCAGTTCGTCGGCCTTCACGCCGTGGTCGGTCTTCTGGTCCAGCAGATAGGTGCTGTCGCACGACATCCGCATGTTTTGCAGGCAAATCCGCATCCGGAGCTGGTCGGCCTCACTGAGGAAGCCGAACCGACGCCACTTTTGCACGATCCGGGCGACGGTCTCGCGGTTCTCCTCGTGATGCTTAGATTGCTCCACGGTCATGGGCACGAAGAACCGCTTTTCCATCCGTTCGGGCAATTGCTTCAGTACCTTGTCCTTGGTGCGACGGATGAGGATGGGTTCTAGCGTCTGCGAGATCCTGGAGAGCCGGCGATAGCCGACCACCCGTCCGGTCTCGTCCACGTGCTGGTGCTCGGCCAGAAAACGGAACATCGGCCCCAGCCGGAAGCGGTCGATGAACTCGACGATCGAGTGCAGCTCCTCCAGCCGGTTCTCCAGCGGTGTGCCGGTCAGCACCAGCGCGTAGGGCGACTCGAGCTGCTTGACGCTCTGGGCGGTGCGGGTCTTCCAGTTCTTGATCCGCTGGGCCTCGTCCAGGATGATCAGCTCCGGCTGCCAGCGGCGGATCAAGTCGAGGTCGCGGTGGATCACGTCGTAATTGGTGAGCTTGTAGAACGCTTCGGCCGCGTAGAGTTCGGCCCGGCGCGCCAGCAGCCCTTCCACGACCAGGGCCCGGCGGTCGGTGAACTTCTCGATCTCCTGCTTCCATTGATGCTTTAGCGAGGTGGGGGAGACGACCAGCACGCGTTCGATGCCGGCGATCCGCGCCAGGATTTCTACGGCGGCGATCGCCTCGATGGTCTTGCCCAGCCCCATGTCGTCGGCGATCAGACAGCGGCCGGCCTTGGCGGCAAACAACGCGCCGGTCCGCTGATAGGCATAAAGCGGCACCTTGAGCAGTTTCTCGAAGGCCGGACTGTTTGTCCCGCGGGAAAAGGCCTTGGCAACGTGCTGCTCCAGGCCGGCCTTGTCGCGGACCTGGGCGATGAAGTCCAGCGCGTCGTTGTAGCAGCGGAACTCGTGCTCGCCGGAGGCGGCCCGCTTCAGGAGGTTGTGGAACCGCGAGTACGCTTCGGGTCTGAGCCGGCTCTGGGGATCGAAATATCGCCGGGCGTAGGTCTTCAGTTGCGGGGGGCACTCGCTGCCGGGGCGGAAGATCACCTCGCGCCGGGCCCCGTAGTGGAGGTAGACTTCGGAGTACGCCGGCCGAAAACCCAGCGCCAGAGCCGCCTTGCCCCCGCGCTTCCGGCCGAGCCTGGCCAGCGTGAACTCGATGTGTTTGCAGGTCCCCAGGGTGTTCACCGCGAAGTCGGGGCAGGAGCAGAAATTCTCGCCCAGGGCCGCTCCGCGGATGGCCACGCGGTAGCTTCGCTTGGTCTGGGGATTGGTGACCTCGAATTCCGAGAAGATCGGCTCGCCTCCCAGGTTTTTCAGCCGGAAGTCCTGTTCCCGGCCAAACTGCCGGCGGAGCGCCACCTGCCAGGCCTCCAGCGACATCTCTGCCGGCTTTCGCAGCCGCGAGATCTTTTTCTTGCCTTTCTTCAGCCCGGATGCGGATTTCGCTCGGGCAGTCTTTCTCCGCCGGGCCGTTCTTTTTCCATCTTGCGGCGCGGAACCGCGCCCGGTTCGCGTGGTCCGTTTTGTGTCCGTTCTGGGCGACATGGCAGTCCTCCTGTAAAGCGCCGATGGCCGTTGCACTGTGGCCCTTTAACTTACATCTTGGGCCGGAAAACGCCAAGGGCATTCCTCCTGCCGGCGCGCGTGTTTTTCTGCTAAGCCGCAAGCGGCTGCTCCTGGCCCGCGCCGTTGGGACCCGGTAGAATGACCGGCGAGATGGACCAAGCAGAGCTGGACGCCTGGCACATGCGGCGGGCCCTGGAGCTGGCAGCCCAGGGGCAGGGGCACGTGGAGCCCAATCCGATGGTCGGCTGCGTCGTCGCCCGCGGGGCCGAGACCATCGGCGAGGGATGGCACCGGCGCTTCGGCGGCCCGCATGCCGAGGTCGAGGCCCTGCGGATCGCCGGCCGCCGGGCTGCCGGGGCCACCCTGTACGTCACGCTCGAACCCTGCTGCCACCAGGGCAAGACCCCGCCCTGTACCCGGGCGATTCTCGAGGCGGGCATCCGCCGCGTAGTGGTCGCTGCAAGCGACCCGTTTCCCCAGGTCCACGGCCGAGGCATCGCCGAGCTCAGCCAAGCCGGCCTCGACGTCGAGTTGGGCGTGTTGCAACCAAAAGCACGCGCCCTGAACGCCCCGTATCTGAAGCTCATCCGGACCGGCCGGCCCTGGATCCTGGCCAAATGGGCCATGACGCTCGACGGCAAGATTGCCACGCGGACCGGCTCCAGCCGGTGGATCTCCGGTCCGGAGTCCCGTAAGATCGTCCACGTGCTCCGCGGCCGGGTAGATGCAATCGTGGTTGGTCGGGAGACGGCCCTGCGGGACGATCCGCTGTTGACCGCCCGGCCGCCGGGGCCGCGGACCGCGCTGAGGGTGGTCTGCGACACGGGCGCGTCGCTGGAGTCCGAGAGCCAACTCGTTCGAACCGCCCGGGAGACGCCCCTGCTGGTGGCCGTCGGCCGGGAGGCGGCCCAGGCCCGGCGGCGGCGTCTCCGTGACGTCGGCTGCGAGGTGTTGGTTTGCGGTGGTGCAACCCATGCCGCCCGGCTGGACGCCCTGCTCGAGGAACTCGGCCGGCGGCGGATGACCAACGTGCTGGTCGAAGGCGGGGGCCGGCTGTTGGGCAGTCTGTCGGACACCAGCCGGATCGACGAGGTCCACGTCTTCATCGCCCTCAAGCTCCTCGGCGGCGACGCTGCCCCCAGCCCAATCGCCGGTGAGGGCATCGAGCAGTTATCGCGGGCACTCTCCTTGGAAACGCCCGAGGTCGAGCAGGTCGGCTCGGACGTTTACATCCACGGGCGTGTGATCCACGAACAGTAGCCACTGGCGGCTTAGCCCTTGGGGTCAGAGCTTGAATAGTGATTAGTCATCCGTCCGGCTCAAGAGCAAGAACAATTCTGGTGACTAATCACTATTCAAGCTCTGACCCCTCTCCCTCCCGCCCACCTACCCGCCCCCGAAGATGCCGGTGGCGTACCAGATCCCGTTGCCGCCGCGTCTCATGTCGTAGCCGTAGAGCCGCTGCCGGCCGCCGACGGCACTCCAGTGTCCCGACGAGTGGCGCCAAGAGTGGACGCACTCGATCGCCGCTTCCACCAGGTTCTCGCCCGGCCAGCTCTCGGCACAGACCTCGCGGGCGGTCAGACCTCCCGGCAGCAGGGCGTTAATGCGCGGGAATCGCGCCGCCCAGCGGTGATGTCCCTGGCGACGGATTCGGGCCTGGTACCGCGAGTGGCTCTCGGCCTCCTTCAGCAGATTCGGATCGATCTTGCCGTCGGTGCTGGCCGGTTTGTCGGGATGCGTACGCACCGCGTAGATCAGCGTCCGCTGGGTGAGCGTGCCCGGCGGCAAGCCGAGAATCACCTGCATCTGCTTCGGGCCGTACCAGAGCCTCTTGGTAAGCGGAAACGTGCTGACTACGTAGCCGTAAGTCTTCTCTTCCGGATGGGCGCAATCGAGGATGGCCACGCCCGGCTTGCCCAGCATTTCCCGAAACGCCTTGTGCTCCAACAGCGCCAGCTCCTCGCCCTCGACGACGATCTTTGTCTCCAGCGGCAGTCGTGCACACACGTAGTCTTGCAGCCCCTTGCGAACCGTCGGGTGGTCGAGCGTTTCCGCCTGGAACCGATCAGACTGCTCGCTCTTCTGCGGATCGTGGAAGAAAATCAGAAGCATCTTGCCCCGCGCTTCGGCGAGCTCCATCGCCCGGTCGTAGTTCGTGTGCCAGGAGATTTCCAGCAGATGGTTGTCCTCGGCCGCAGGTTCCGCGGCAAGCAGCGCCGAGAACGACGCCGCCCAAACGGCCACTACAAGTGGCGCAGAGCGAAAGGCACGGTACATGGGCCCGTTCCTCCGAGAAAAAAGTCCAGGGTGTCCCGTCACTGCTCCTCAGGAGCCCGCGGGCCGTCCGTGGAAGGGATAATCCGAAGTCCTTGCCTTCGGATCACAAAGTGCGGCTGGATCCGAGCCAACCGCGGTGGGTGGGGTTCCGCCTACCGGCGAAGTCCGCGGAAGCAACTGGCGTTGGGGCGGGAATCAAAGTAGGCGTGCCACTCTTCTCGATTCCGGTTCCCCCGGCGCCTCATGCGCGACTGAGACGCAACAGCTTCCGCTTGTTGCATATGGTTCTACTTGGTAAGCTACTGAAGATCAACAGACTGGTCCGGTTTTTCCGGTTTTTCCGCCTCGGGCGAGGATTGCTCGGTGTCTTT
>CAZUAM010000302.1:0-8668 GCA_964618095.1 uncultured Planctomycetaceae bacterium
CCAACGCGTCGTGGCGATGTTTTGCTACGAGGATCCCGAGAGCCTCGTCGGCCGCTTCGTCACGAAAACGGCCCGCGCACTTGCCCAGCGGCAGACACAAGTCCACGTCTTCTCCCGCCAGCCGTTTGAACCGAACACTCCCGAAGTCTACGTACACGCGGTCGGCTGGTGCAACGAAGGCGATCTGATCGGGCGGGTCCACGAGTTTACGCGTCGGGCATGTAACTCGTTCCTCCGCAAGTTTGACGGTTCCACCGCAAAGGTCACCCTGATGGGACACGAGTGGTCGACCGTTCCGGCAATTTCCCTGTTGCACGGGATCAAGAACGTGGGCGCCGTTCTTTCGCTGCACTCGCTCGAACGTCAACGCGGGGGCCTCGACACGGGAATCAGCAAGTGGATTGAAGAGACCGAACTGGCCGGCTTGCGCGAGGCAAGGTCGATCATCGTACACGATCCGGGCACCGCCGGGATCATCAGGAATTGCGTGCCCGACTGCGCCGAGCGGATCATCGATGCCTGTCCGGAGATCCCGATGGCGGGTTTCCAGTTCAATCTTGATCCGGGCGAAGTCAAGTCGCGGTTCCAGGTGGGCCCCGTGGATCCCACCATCCTCTGCGTCGGCGATCTGAGCGAACGCTACGGGGCGAGTCTGTTGATGAAGGCCATGCCGATGGTCTTGAAAAGGCACGGCCAGGCGCGGTGTATCTTCGTCGGGGACGGCGAATTGTTGTGGCCTTTGCGTGTTTACTCACGGTATCTGCTGTTGGACCATGCGGTGCGACTGGCCGGCCACCTCTCCGACCAGGCACTCTACGAATTGATCCACGCGGCCGACGTGATTGCCGTTCCCAGCACGGAACCGACGCCCTGGTGGCCGATCGAGGCGGCCTGGGTTGCTTCCCGCCCCGTGGTGGCCACTTCCGAAGTCGCCCCTCTGCTGCTGGAACACGAGCGCGACTGCGTGCTCGTGCAGCCAAATGAGAACGACCTTGCGGCGGGAATTCAGCGGGTCTTGTCCGACCCGGAACTCGCACGGGCAATCGCCCGCGGCGGGAAGGCCAAGCTGGAGCGGCGCTACAGCGAGAACAAAGTGATCGCGCAGATCGAGGAAGCGATCGGCATCGAGGTATCTGCATAGGACTCCCCATATCGTGCGGAGGCGTGGACCCATGAAGTCTTCCAACCTTGCCGTCGAGAACCATGGCCCTCGGGATTCCCGCTCGGCTTTCCGTCAACAGGAACACGTCTTCCGCTGGTGGCAAGACTTGACCCCGTCGCAACGGGCGCAGCTCTGCCGGCAATGGGAAGGCATTGAGCCGGAATTGCTGGGGCCGTTGTACCTTGAAGCCGAATCGGGCGAAGCCTCGCGTTTGCCGGCTTCCGAGGCAATCCGGCCGGCTGCCGCGGTCCAATTGGCCGATTCTCTCCAAGGGGGGCAAGAGGAAGAGCGAGCGGCCCGGCGGGGCCGGCAGGCCCTGGAAGCCGGCCAGGTTGCCGTGGTCTTGGTGGCCGGCGGCCAAGGGACGCGTCTGGGGCATGACGGCCCCAAAGGCACCTTCCCGATCGGTCCCGTTTCCGCCAAGAGCCTCTTCCAGATTCACGCCGAAAAGGTTCTGGCCATCAGCCGCCGCTGCGGGGTGCCGTTGCCCTTGTACGTCATGACCAGCCCCGACAACGCCCAGGTGACCCGCAAGTTCTTCACCGATCACGAATTTTTCGGGCTGGACCGCGACCAGATGGTCTTCTTCCAACAGGGAACCATGCCGGCATTGGACCGGCAAACCGGCAAGCTCCTGATGGCCGACAGACACCGCATTGCCACGAGTCCCAACGGTCACGGCGGGGTGGTGAAGGCGCTGGCCGACGGCGGGCATCTGGCCGATCTCCGCCGGCGCGGCGTCCAATACGTCTTCTACTACCAGGTCGACAATCCGCTGGTGAAAGTCGCCGATCCGGCCTGTCTCGGCCACCACATCCAGGCCGGCGCCGAGATGTCGCTGAAGGTGGTCCGCAAGTTCCATCCGCAGGAAAAGCTGGGCGTGGTGGTCCAGGCGGACGGCCGTCTGCAAATCATCGAGTACAGCGACTTGCCGGCGGAGGTCGCCCGGCGGCGTTTGCCCGACGGCAGCCTGGAAATCTGGGCGGGCAGCATTGCGGTACACGTCTTCGACCTTTCCTTCCTTGAGCGGCTGGTGGGCGACGGGGCAAAGCTTCCCCTTCATCGGGCGATCAAGAAGGTGCCGTATCTGGACGAGAGCGGGCAACTGGTCCAGCCGGCGGAACCGAATGCGATCAAGTTTGAGATGTTTGTTTTCGACGCCCTGCCTTTGGCCCACAAGGCACTGGTGGTCGAGACCGACCGGCGGGCGGAATTTGAGCCGCTAAAGAACGCCCACGGCGAGAACTCTCCGGCCTCGGTTCGCCAGGCGATGTCGAACCTGTTTGCAAGCTGGCTCGACCGCGCCGACGTCCAGGTGGCATATCGGCCGGACGGCTCGGCGGCCGTGCCGATCGAAATCAGCCCGTTGCTGGCGCTCGACGCCGAGGAACTCCGGGATCGCCTTCCTTGCTGCGGCCCGGTAAATCAGCCGCTGCTGCTGGACGAGAAGACGGAACTCGTCCGTCATCGACCCGAGCGGCTGCGGTGGCACGCTGACCATGAACCCGACAACCGGCGACGTCGGCCGGGCTGCAAGTCGGCCCCGGCAGTTGTTTGCCCAACGAAGAAGTGTCCAACAGATCCGGCCGCAGGTTAGGAGTGACGTCGATGCCCAACGGTTATCTGATGGTGATTCTCCATGCCCATCTGCCTTACGTGCGGCACCCGGAGTATGAGCGATTTCTGGAAGAGCGCTGGTTCTTCGAGGCAGTCGCGGAGACGTACATTCCGCTGATCAAGTTTCTTGATCGTTTGCGGGACGAGGGTGCCCCGTTCCGGCTGACGTTGTCGATCTCGCCGACGCTGGCCAACATGATGGAGGACCCGCTGCTACGGTCTCGCTGCGTGCGACATCTGGAGATGATGATTCGCCTGGCCGAGCAGGAATGCCAGCGGACCCGCGACTGGCACGACGTCAACTTCCTTGCGTGGATGTATAAGCGTTTGTTCGAGGAAGCGCGGGAGACGTTTGTGGACCGATGCGGCACGCGTTTGGTCACGGCCTTCCGCGAGTATGCCGAGAGCGGGCAGCTCGAACTGATCACGTGTGCCGGGACCCACGGCTTCCTGCCGCTGCTTTGTTCCGAATCCCACGCCGTCAGGGCCCAGGTTTTCTCGGCGGTGGGCGAGCACGAGCGGATCTTCGGCTTCAAGCCCAAGGGCATGTGGCTTCCGGAATGCGCCTACTATCGAGGACTGGACGCGATTCTTGCCGAGGCGGGAATTCGCTACTTCGTGGTCGATTCGCACGGCATCGAGAACGCCGATCCCCGACCCCTGTTTGGCGTCAACGCCCCGGTGTATTGTCCGTCGGGCGTGGCGGCCTTCGGGCGCCATCCCACGACTTCCCGATTGGTGTGGAGCAACCGGGTGGGCTACCCCGCCGATTTCAACTACCGCGAGTACTACCGCGATATCGGCTTCGACCTGGACGACCACTATCTCGAACCCTACCGGTACGCGGGAGGGATCCGTACGGCCACGGGGATCAAGTACCATCGGATCACCGGACCGACGCCGGACAAGCACCTCTACAACCCCGACTGGGCCGCCGGGACCGCCTATGGCCACGCGCAGGATTTTGCCAACCGCTGCCGCAGTCAGGCACGTCGCTGCCGAAGTCAGATGCCGTTTCCGTGTGCGATTGTCTCGCCTTACGACGCGGAGCTGTTCGGTCACTGGTGGTTTGAGGGACCTCAATGGCTCTATCACCTGCTCCGCGAACTGGCCGGGGGAGGCGACTTGGAGCTGGGCACCCCCGGCGAATACTTGGAGAGCTATCCCATCCAACAGAGGGCAACTCCCTCGGCCAGCAGTTGGGGACACAAGGGTTACCACGTTCATTGGGTCAATCCAAAGACGGAGTGGATCTGGCGCTGGCTACACGAGGCCGCCGCGCGAATGAGGCAGGCCGTGGAGAGTCATCCGCCGTTTGAAGTGCAAGATCTTCAGCAACGCGTGCTGCGTCAGGCGGGCCGCGAACTGATGCTGGCCCAAAGTTCCGACTGGCCGTTCATGATCACCAGGGGCCATGCCGGCGAGTATGCCCGGCGCCGGATCGGCGACCACCTCAACCGTTTCCACGACTTGCTCGACGGCTTGGATCGCCGGTACGTCGATCAGTCGCAGCTAAAGACTTACGAGCAAATGGACGCCGTGTTTCCCGAGCTGGACTATCGCCTCTTCGCACCGGCCCCGGCATGAACCGGGCCGGCAAGGTATTGAGAGTTGAAGCTTTGCCGCGGCAAAAAACGCGGTGAATTAGGAAAAGGAAACTCGATCCCGGATCACGGAAAAACGAAAGGATGGAAGCCGAAACAATGGATCTCCAGACCATGCCGGCCGGACCCGATATCGTCGACGGTTTGCCGAACATTTGCGGGGCAGAGGCCCTGGTTGAAGAAGTCACGCGGTCTCGCCAACCCGTGTTCCTCCACGATACCAACCTGCAACTGGACCGGCTGCGGGCCGTCTTCTCGATTGCGCTGCACATGCAACAACCTCTGATTCCCGCCGGCGGTGACGATCCTCTCACGGCGGAAATCATCAGCAACCTGGACTACATGGTGCGGCATCCGGACGAAGGCGACAACCACAACGCCCCCCTCTTCGCCGAATGCTACGCCCGAATGGGAGAAATCGTCCCTGCAATGGTCCGCGCCGGCCAAAACCCGCGCGTGATGCTCGACTACTCGGGTGAGCTTTTCTACGGGTTGCGGAAGATGGGGCGGGACGACGTGCTGGAGAGACTGCGCGGGATTACCTGCGATCCGGGGCTCCGCAGACACGTGGAATGGCTGGGGACCATGTGGGGACACGCCGTGGCCTCGTCCACGCCGCCGCCGGACCTGACGCTGCACATGCGGGCCTGGCAGCAGCACTTCGCCGCGCTGTACGGCTGGGACGCGCTGGGCCGAGTGCGAGGCTTCTCCCCGCCGGAAATGCACCTCCCCAATCATCCAGACGTCGCCTATCAGTACGTCAAGGCAATGAAGGAGTGCGGGTACCAGTGGGTGCTGGTGCAGGAACACACGGTGGAAACGCTGGAAGGGCACGGATTGCAGCAAAAACACCTCCCGCACCGGCTGGTAGCCAAGAATTCCCGCGGCGAAGAGGTCTCCCTCATCGCCGTGATCAAGACACAAGGCTCCGACACCAAGCTGGTGGCACAGATGCAGCCGTACTTCGAGGCCGAGACCTTGCAGCGAACCGAACTGGCGGGGATCTCCATTCCGCCGGTCGTCACGCAGATCGGTGACGGTGAAAACGGCGGCGTGATGATGAACGAGTTCCCCGACGTCTACCGCCAGACGGTTGCCCGCTTCGGCACGGAAGGGGTCGTCAACGTCAACGTCACGGAATACCTGGAGCTGATCGAGCAGGCGGGGATCCGCGAAGAGATGATGCCGGCCATCCGGCCGATTCACCAGGGCCGCGTGTTGGAGCGCATCACCAAGTGGGAACCCGGCGCGGCGGACAAGGCCGTCGCCGAGCTTCAGCAACAGTCGCCGGATTTCACCATGGAAGGCGGCTCCTGGACCAACGACGTCAGTTGGGTACGGAACTACGAGAACGTGCTCACGCCGATCAACAAGCTCAGTGCGGAGTTTCACCAACGGCTGGACGAGCGGCCCGTGGACAAGAACAGCCACCCCTACCGAAGCGCGCTGTTCCATCTGTTGACGTCCCAGACGAGTTGCTACCGGTATTGGGGGCAAGGACGCTGGACCGACTATGCCCGGGAAATCTGCCGCCGCGGTTCGGAGATTCTTACCCACGATTTTCCGTAAAGGTGCTTTAGGACAAGGCGAGCATTGCCACGCAGGCTCCTTCCCCAAGATCAAGATGCCGTTTGCCAGAAAAGCCACTGCGAGTCGATCGCCCCCCGCGGCCTTCACCACCCGGCGCGGACACTGCCGGCCTTTCGGGGCCACGCCGGGGCCCGAGGGCGTAAACTTCGCCGTGTTCTCACGCCATGCGGAACGTGTCCACCTGGTCCTCTTCCAGGACGACCTGCCGGAACCGATCGCCGAGCTGCCGCTCGATCCGAGCGTCAACAAGACGGGCGACGTCTGGCATATCTTCGTCTGCGGCTTGACGCCCGACGTCCAGTACGGATATCGTGTCCTGGGGCCCTTTGCGCCGGAAGAGGGACATCATTTCAATCGGGAAGTAATTGTGCTGGATCCTTTCGCCCTGGCGCTTAGTGGAGGCCACCGCTGGGGCGTGGCCGATTCGCCGTACGGGCAGGTGGACGGGCGGCCGGCTCGCCGCTGCCGGCTGGTCTACGACGATTTCGACTGGGAAGGCGACGTGCCGCTCTCCACGCCCATGGGCGAAACCGTGATCTACGAACTGCACGTACGCGGTTACACGCGCTCTGCCACGTCCGGCGTCCGGCATCCGGGAACGTTCCTGGCTCTGTGCGAGAAGATTCTCCACCTCAAATCGCTCGGAATCACGGCGGTCCAACTCATGCCCGCGCTGGAATTCGATGAGCTGGCACAAACGAGCGAGAATCCCGTCACGGGCGAACAACTCCGTAACTACTGGGGGTACTCCCCCATATCCTTCTTCGCCCCCAAGGCCTCCTATGCCGTCGGACCGGGCCGGCAGGTCCGCGAGTTCAAGGAAATGGTGAAGACCTTCCATCGCGAAGGGATCGAGGTCATTCTCGACGTGGTCTACAACCACTCCTGCGAAGGAAACGAAAACGGACCGACCATCAGCTTCCGCGGCCTGGACAATTCCATCTACTATATGCTCGACCGAAAGGGGCGATACTACAACTTTGCCGGCTGCGGCAACACGCTCAACTGCAACCACCCCCTGGTCCGCGATCTGATTATCGACAGCCTGACCTACCTGGTGGCCGAATTGCACGTGGACGGCTTCCGTTTCGACCTGGCGTCGATCTTGGGCCGGGGGCGGGACGGACGCGTCCTGGAAGACCCCCCCCTGATCCGGCATATTGCCGAACACCCCGTGCTGGCCGGCACCAAGCTGATCGCGGAAGCCTGGGACGCGGCCGGGCTGCATCAGCTCGGCAAGTTCCCCGCCTGGGGACGCTGGGCCGAACTGAACGGCTTCTTCCGCGACGACGTCCGCAATTTCGTCCGCAGCGCCCCCAACGCCACCGCCGCGCTGGCCAAACGCATTTGCGGCAGTCTGGACATCTACGGCGACTCGTCGCGCCACCCCTACCACTCCATCAACTTCGTCACCTCCCACGACGGGTTTACGCTCAACGACCTGGTCAGCTACAACCAGAAGCACAATTGGGGTAACGGCGAAGACAACCGCGACGGCTGCCAGCATAACCTCAGTTGGAACTGCGGGCAGGAAGGCCCCACGGACGACCCGGAGATGCTGGCCCTGCGTTCCAGGCAGATGAGGAATTTCCTGACCACCCTGCTGGTCTCACAGGGCGTGCCCTTCATCTCCCACGGCGATGAGTTTGGCCGTACCCAGCAGGGCAACAATAATGCCTACTGCCAGGACAATGAGATCTCCTGGACCGACTGGCGGCTGGCCGAGAAGAACCAAGGCCTGTTGCGTTTCACGCGCATGATGATTGCCCTGCGCAAGAAGTATTTCGCGCTGAATCGAGAGGAGTTCGTCAACCGCGTGAGCTGGCACGGCACGAGAATCGGTGATCCGGACTGGACGGGCAAGAGCCGCACCCTGGCGTTCCAATTGCACGGTTGGCACTCCATGCCCGACATCTACGTCATGTTCAACGCCCACTGGCAGTGGCAGGAATTCTCCTTGCCACCCCATGATGGACAGTGGGACTGGAAACGTCTGGTGGATACCAGGCTGCCTTCGCCGGATGACATCGTCGACGAAAGCGACGCGGTCCCACTCGACCCGCGCGACCACTACAACGTGGGACCGCGCTCCACGGTCATCGCGATATCGTGGTTCTGAGAGTCGTTCGGATAGGTTCGCCCCGGGCAACTCTCCGGCGGATTGCAGCAAGAATCAGAAACGCCAGGTGTTTACAGTGTTATCTGTGCAATCAGTGGAGATGGAAAAGGGGTGAGGGGGAGCGGGAAAGTCAAGATACCAACAGCCTATCCGAGAACCTCCCGGCCCGTGATAGGGTGGCTGGGATCGAGCACAGCGAGCCCCCATGAGAACGGGCTCCTGTGGCGTCGCTCCGCTCCACCACGGCCACCCCGAAATCCTGCGTAGCTCCGGGGGCCTACGCGTTTCCCTAATAGCGGCCGAATACCAAACGGCCGGCGCTGGTCTGGAGCACGCTGGTCACGGAGATGGTGACCTGCTGGTTGATGTGCTCGCGGCCCGACTCCACCACGACCATGGTGCCGTCCTCGAGGTAGCCCACGCCCTGTCCCGGCTCCTCTCCCGGCTTGACAACGCGGACTTCCACTTGCTCGCCCGGCAGGAAGACCGGCTTCAGGGCGTTGGCCAGATCGTTGAGGTTGACGACGTGGATGCCCTGGAGGCGGGCGACCTTGTTGAGGTTGTAATCGTTGGTGA
>CAZUAM010000303.1:0-8641 GCA_964618095.1 uncultured Planctomycetaceae bacterium
CAACTCGGAGCCCTCCCCGAGCCCGAATTCACCCACGAATTCTGGTGAGGAGGCCTTTTCCTTTTTAGCAGCCCAGGAGCCTCCCCTTTAATCGTCTAGAATCAGAAAACAAATGCCTATGCTTTTTCGAGCGCGGCCAGCGGAGGATCATTTCCAGAATTGCACCCAGCCGCCGCAGTGGCTACAGCCGGGATCATCAATCAGCCGAAAGCCAGCGACGCCAATGGCCTCCATCACCCGCTTTAGGTCCCCGAGCGTGAAGCGGTTGGGCTCGCCCGAACTGACCAGATCGAGGCTGTCCCGCGTCGGCAGCATGGTCAGAGGCCACTGGCGCAGTGGCTCGGGAAAATAGAAACCTTTGCCGCCCCCGATCAAAGCGACCCCGCCCGGCTTGAGCACCCGGAGAATCTCGCGCATCGCCACCGTCTTATCTTTCCAGAACGCATAGGAGCCGCGGCTGATGACCACGTCGAACGACCCGGTCTCCAGCGGCATCTTGTGAACGTCGCCGTGGATGAAGCTGATCCGGTCCGCCAACCCGGCCTGGTCCACCTTCGCCCGGGCTTTCGTCAGCACGGCTTCATCAATGTCCAGCCCGAGGATCGTCATCTCCGTGATCTTGGCCAGCACGATGTCCAGGTCAGCCGCGCCGCAACCGACATCCAGACACCGCCCTCGTTGCAGTCGGCAAAATGCGGCCATCGAGCGCCCCGTCAGCGCGTACAGCCCCGGAGCGAGCCGCGAGGCAGTGCGCGTGTAATCGCGTTCGGCTGCGGAAGCCCTCGGTGGACTGAAACCCGCTCGCAAGAATGGCTCGCGTCCCGCCGCGCTCGCCAGGAAAGCCAGCAGTTGTTTGGCTGCGTCCGACCTCCGGCCGCGAGGCGACAGCGCAGCCACAACCTTTGTTACCGGCCGCAAGTCCTCCGGTAATGCGATGGCTCGCAGCGCCGCGGACTCGCAGCGCGGTGCGGTCCAACAGAGCGCGGCGTCCGCCTTGCCGGCGAGCACCGCGGCCGGTCCATCCGCCGCGCCAGCCCAAGGCTGCTTGGCACCGGTCCGGCTCACACCCAACCGCGATAGTAGCATGTCGCTGGCCTCTCCCAACCAACTCGACTCAGCGCCGGCCACGGCCACCGACACATCGGCGCGCGCCAGGTCGCGAACATGGCGGATGTTTTTCGCACTGGCCACCGCCACGCAGAGCATTAGTTCTGCCTCCGCGATGACCGTCCGGCTGCCGGCAACCGCTTGTCCGTGGCGGACCAAAGCGTCCATCTCGCTGTCGGAACCGGTGACGATCACCTCACACTCGCGCGGTGGCGGCTGGAGTTTCTGATAGCCAGGTCGCCAAACGATGACCTGGCTGGAGACCACCGGGCGCTCGGCGGTCGCGCCGATAATCTCACGCATCACGCTGGCCAGTTCGGGGCCAACAGCGACCTTGATCGCCGCGCCGGCCTGCAGCGCGGCCAGCGGCGTCAGCACCAGGGCGGTGAAGCCTACAAGAATGCGTTTTGTGGTTCCGTTCATCTGGGGAATTCTCCTTCCAATGTAGGTAACCGTTCACGGTTTTTCCAGGATATCGAGACGTTCCCGAAGATAGTTACGTGCATTCAATGTCTTGATTTTCGACCGGCCGATTGGCTCTGTCAAGGGGTTCGCCCCGCGTATCCTCCTGGAATTTCAAGGAAATTGGCGCACAACCCCCGCGAAATCGATGCAAATTGGGCCGGTCGCGGGTCTCATTTCGTCTTGCTTTGTTTCGCGTCCGTTCGTATGCTCCCGCACCATGAAACTGCGGGAAACGACAAAGTGTTCTGACGGCGAGCGTTTTGCCAAGCGGCTTCAAAAGCTGGATGCGCGTATCGCAGAGTTGGAGAAGCAGAACGCGGAGTTGCAGGCGCAAAACGCCAAACGGCAAGAGGAATTGGCCAAGGCGCGCAAAGATTCGTCCACGTCGTCGAAACCACCGTCGAGTGATATCGTCAATCCGGACAAGAAAACAGCCAAAGGCAAAAGGCGACGTGGAAAGCGGAAGCAGGGCGGACAACCGGGACATGCGAAACACGAGCGTCCGCAGTTTCCACCCGAGATGCTCGACAACACGTGGGAGTACCACCTTAGCGAATGTCCCGTCTGCGGCGACGCCTTGCTTCCGGCCGACGAAGCGCCGAGGACGATTCAGCAGGTCGAAATCGTCGCCAAGCCGATCCGCATCGACGAGCATCGCGGACTGGCCTATTGGTGCGAGTCGTGCCAGCAGGTTCACTACGCGCCGCTTCCGCCGGAGGTGCAAAAGGGCGGGCTGTTCGGGCCGGAGTTGACGGCGGTGGTTGCCTACATGAAGGGCATCTGCCACGCCTCGTTCTCGACGATCCGGAAGTTCCTCCGTGACGTTCTCGGCGTGACGGTCTCTCGCGGCTACCCTGACCTGTTGAAACGCGAAGACGCACTTTTGCGCGTCGCTCGCTACGACGGGGACCACTGCATTGGCAGGAGCTGGGTGGTCATGCTCGACGAACCGCATCAGATCGCCGTCATGCTCGAGGATTGTGGGTTCGCAGACGAAACAAACATCCCTCGTAGGCAGCTTGGTCAAGTACGTGCTTGATCCCGAAGCAGAGCCGAGAATCGTTGGCAGTCGTGCAAGTATCCGCGATCACCCCGATAGACAACAAGTCGTCGGGGCGACACGCCTGCCTTCGCTCACACTGGGTTACGGTGCGACAATCCAGGCGAAGCCGCCGATCAGGGCCGCCACGGCGAGCCAGCCGGCAGCGAAGCCGATCAGCGAGGTCCGCGAGGGCATGGGGATCTCCAGGCCGAAGGAGCTGAGGAGCATGCGTCTGGGCGGGGGCTGGACGCCCTCGGGCAGAGTGCACGGCTCGGTGATCTGCTCGCCGGGCACGATCGGCGTGCGGGTGAGCGCGTAAAAGCGGTCGAGCTTCTCCTTGGCCACCGGTTTGGTCAGCAGGCTGACGAAGATGGCCGTAAGCGTGGCTGTGACCATGTAGAGGATGATTTTCCACGGTTCGTAGATCACCGGGTCCTTGTCGGCCTCTTGCCAGATCAGTCGCCAGGAGTCGGCCACGGGCAGACGCTGGGCCAACTCGATCAAGAACCGACGGGTGGTCAGAAACCACGTGCCCAGGGCGACCAGGGCGGCGGTCCACGCCGCGGCCACGGTCATCCGACGCCAGAGGAGTCCCAGCCAGATGGGGATGCCCATCATGGGCGCGATCTTCATCCAGATCTCCAGCCCGGTCACCGCGTCGGGGAGCCAGTAGGCGAAGGCCAGTCCGCCGGCCGCGACGGCCAGGGCAGCCGGGCGGGCCACCCAGATGTAGTGGCGGTTCGATTTGCCCGGCACGAGCGGCTTGTAGATGTTCTCGGTAAACAGGCCCGACGAGGCGATCATGAACGAGTCGCAGGAACTCATCACCGAGGCCAACACCGAGGCCAGAAACACGCCCAGCAATCCGCGGGGAAGAAACGACCGGGCCACTTCGCCATAGATTTTGTCGGGGTCCACGGTGGACGCGCAGGCAAGGTCGGCTTTGACGTTGAACACGTGTACGTCCTGGGGCTTCGCCTGGGACAGATAGAGACTGCCGGGCTTGACCTCGAAGAGCACGCCGCGGTTGATGCACCAGGCCACGGCGGCGATGGCCGTCAGGGACCAGGCCATCGTGCAGAGGCGCTTGACCACGTTGCCGACCATGAACCCCACGCGGCCGTCGGTTTCGGTCCTGCCGGCGGCACAGACGCCCATGATGAACGGCTGGCCCACGATACCTACCAGGGCCTGCACGGCGAACATGATGATGAAGAACAGCCCAATCTTGCCGGGCGCGATTAGGGAGAGCATGGTGGGATCCAGGACGCTCTGGCGGACACCTTGCATCCCGCCGACGGCGTGGAGCACAAAGGGCAGGAGCATGAAGGAGAAGATCACGGTAAGAACACCCTGAATGAAGTCGGTGACGATTGCCGCCCCCAACCCTCCGGCGGCGCCGTAGAGGACGAACAGCACCGTAATGAGGGCGATGGACAGGTTCGTATCGACCAGGCCGCCGGTGCAGGCGTCGACCAGAATCGCGGAGACTTTGAGCACCACGCCGATCTTGACCGACAGATTGGCGGTGCCCAGGACGGCAAACAGCACCGCCACGCTGCGATCGTATCGCAACGTGAGGACGTCGGCGGTGGTCACGGCGCGGAAGCGCCGCATGATCGGCGCGATCAGCCAGTAGAAGGGGGTGCAGAAGAGCCACATCCACTGGTACCAGATGCCCGACAGCCCCCGCTTGAAGGTGCCGGAGGCCACGATCACTGCCTGGTCCGAGGCGGTGCCCGTGCCGAAGGCGTGGGTGATCATCATCGCCTTGCCGAAGCGGCGGGGCATGAAGAAATCGCGGACGTTGTGTACCCGACGGGCCATCCAAACGCCCAGGGCCGTGATGCCCAACAGGTACGCCACCAGCACCGTGCCGTCAACCGGGTCGAGTCCGCTCATTTGGCGACCAGTTGGAGGTAGTCGGCGTAGGCTGCGTTGAGATCGGGGCGGCTGCCTTCCGGCCCGGCGTGCAAGAGCACCCCGTAGCGAAGGCGAAACTTCTCTCCGCGCTTCACCACGACCTTGCTGGCGTCGCCTTTGTCGAAGGCCTTTCGCCCGAAGGGGTTGGCCAGCAGCAGGCCGTAGTCGCGGGCGTGAAACCAACTGGGGCGGAAATTGGCCGGGTGGCACATCAGGGTGACGCCCACATGACGGCCCTGAAGCGCGCCGCTGTAGTTGCACCAGTCGGCGGCGTTGCCCCAGACCTGCTTGCCGTTCTTGCGTCCCCGGGCGTCGAGGATGGTTCCGCCGGCCTCGACCCGGATCGGGCTGGTCACGCGGACGCCCAGGCCCATCTCTTCCTGGTCGCCGAAGTAGAACTGGCCGGCGGCGGCAGAAAAAGTGGAGTCCCAGATGAACAGGTAGCCGGACGGTCGGACATAGACCGTGTAACGGCACTCTTCCTGGCAGACGATCTTCCGCTGGTCGTCCGCAAGGTAGCAATTGCGGACTGTGAAGCCTCCCTTGCCGGGGCCGCCCGCCGGTTCTTCCACGAACCGCTCATGGACGACACGGGCCCGGTTGCGCCAGTAGTCCGAACCGCTCAGGTCGCCGAAGGCCATCCAGATTCCGGGGTGATAGGTGGCGTGATCGGTGGGGTCTTTGCCTCTGACCGGAGGGTGATTCCGCGTCACCTGGATCCCGCCCGGGGCGCGGACGTGGGCGAAATACGGCCGGGGGATCTCCTGATCGGCATAGACGTAGGTGGCCAGAGGTTTACCACCGACGTAGAGCAGCAACTTGCCCGGCACCTCCGCGAAGCTGACCGGCGTCTTCTGGGCAGCCTCACACGGCAGGCCCGCCGAAAACACTGCCATCGCCAAGACCGGTAACCGCCGGGTGGTTCTTGCGAGCTTCATGTGCGGCCCCTCCACAGGCAACCGACGACTGAAACCACCCCTTTCGGTCAGACTCCCTTGGGCACGGCCCAGTGTCCTGCGCGATACTGGCGGCGGACCAGGGCATTGGCCTCTTCGTCCCCGAGGATCTCTTCCTTCTGGGGGTCGAAACGCAGCGAACGTCCCAGGCGGGTGGCGAGGTTGCCCAGGTGGGAGAGCGTTGCCGAGAGGTGGCCGATTTGGATCTCGGCGTTGGGCCGCCGCCCGGTCTTGATGGCGTCGAGAAAGTCTTCCTGGTGGCCGAGCAGCTTTGGCGGGTTTTGGGGCTTGGCTTCGATCGGGCGGTTGCGCTCGTCGAGGATCTCGAGCTTGCCGCGCTTGCTGAGGAACATCTTTCCCTTGGTGCCGAAGAACTCGGCGCCGCTGTCGACGTTCGAGGGATAGCTGGTCGACCAGAGCCGCTGCTCGTAGATCAACATCCGCTTGTTTCCGACCCGGCCGTCGCCGGGATACTCGAAGACGACGGTCTGGGTGTCGGGGAACTGCTGGTCGTCGTCGTGGAAGTACTTGCCGCCCAGGGCCACAATGGTCGAGGGGTGCGTCTCGACGCCCAGGCCCCAGCGGGCGTAGTCGATGTCGTGGACCCCGTCGTTGCCCATGTCGCCGGTGCCGAAGTTGTACCACCAGTGCCACGTATAATGGAAGCGGTTGGCCTGGAAGGGCAGGTAGGGGGCGGGGCCGACCCACATCTGGTAGTCCACGCCGGGCGGCGGCTGGCTGGGCTGGGCGTGGCCGATGTTGCCGCGGCGCTGGATGTTCCAGGCCTTGGCGACCAGCACCTCCCCGATCACCCCTTCGCGAAGCATCTGCACCGCCCCGGCGACGAACTGGCTGCTGCGATTCTGCGTGCCGTGTTGCACAACGCGCCGGTTTCGGCGGGCCGCTTCGACCAGCAGCCGGCCTTCGCGAATATTGTGGCTACAGGGCTTTTCCACGTAGACGTGCTTGCCCGCCTCGCAGGCCAAGATGGCGGCCGGGCAGTGCCAGTGGTCCGGCGTGGCGATCACCACCGCGTCGACGGACTTCTGGTCGAGCACCTGCCGGGGGTCGGCCACCGCGTGGTCGGCGCCCGTGGACTCCTTCGTCCGGCCGCATCGCTTGCTGTCGGGGTCGCAGACGTAGATGACCTTGGACTCCGACCGTTCGGCGAAGCCTTCGGCGAGCCCGCCGCCCCGACCGCCGCAGCCGATCACACCCACCAGGATTCGCTGGTTGGCGCCCAGCGCGTTCGCCGGCGCTGCTGCCAGGGCCAACGTCGCACCTCCCGTGCTGAGTCCGCCCCGTTTCAAGAACGTCCTCCGAGTGGTTTGCGTCATGATACACCTCTGAGATGATCGCGGTTACAGTCCGATCTGAGCGTGCAAAAGGACCTCAGCCTGATACCACTTGCCCACCAAGGGGCAGGTCAGTGAGGAGTATACCCCCCGTGCAGAAGAAGCTGCAAGCAGCAGCGGGCTTGCGGGAGTCCTTCCGGATAGCCGCGTGCCACGGCCAAACCTGTTCGGCCATGCCCCATTTCTCGACGTTTCGGCGCATGCCCACGCTTGCCTGGCTATGGCACCCGACTTTCCGCACCAGAAACTACTTGCCCGGCGAGCGGTCCTCGGGCATGTAGAGCAGCCGGCCGCAAGCCTTGCAGAACATGGGGTGGGAGAGCATGATTTCGGCGCAGACGTTGATTGGCACGTGCTGATGGCAGCCGCTGCAATACTCGTTTTCGACCGCGGCCAGTGCGTCTTCGCCTCGCTGGCGGACCACGCGCCGGTACAATTCGCGGGTAGTCGCCGGCAGGGCGGACTCGCACTCGCTCAACTCGGCTTCCAAGCGAGTCAGGTCGCCCCGGATCAGGGGTTCCTGTTGCTCGACCTCGCTGCGGACCGTCTGGGCTTTTTGGCGGGCCTTGGCCAAGACTTCCTTTGCTTGGACGGTTTTCTCCTGGAGCGCGTCGATTTTCTCCAACCCTTCCAGGATCTCGTCGGTCAGGACGCTGTTGGTCATCTCTTGGGCGGCGATCTGATCCTTCAGCACCTGGTACTCGCGGTTGCTTTCGGCAACGTTGAGCTTGCGTTTGAGATCCCCAATCTTTTCCTCGCCGGTTTTCAGTTGGAGTTGTTTTTCGTCGGCGGTCATGCGGGCCGCCTGGGCGTCGGCCTGGGCTTGTGCAAGCTGCTCCTCTCGCAGCGCAACACTCACCTCAGAGGCGCGGATCTGGCTGGGCCCGCGCTTAAGTCGGCCTTTCAGATCGGCAAGCTGCCGGTGGACGCGGTGCAGCGTGCGGAGGACGTCGGTGCCTACGTTCTGCGGTGACATTTCACTTGTGCCGGTTACTTCGCGCCGGTTAAAGGGGGTTTGGAAGGAAGGGCAGTGCCCGACCGGTCGGAGGCGGCCCCCTTTTGCTTCCTTGAGGTCTGGAGACAAAAAAAGCCGCCGGCCTTTCGGCCGGCGGCTTGACGACTGGCGTCAACCTGCCGCTCGCTGGATGAATCCCGCGAGCTGCTGGCTGCGGACGGGGTGTTGGAGCTTGCGGACCGCCTTGGCTTCGATTTGGCGCACCCTTTCGCGGGTGACCCTGAAGATCCGGCCCACCTCTTCCAGGGTATAAGTATACCCATCCCCCAATCCGTACCGCAGGCGGATGATTTCCCGCTCGCGGTAGGTGAGGGTCTTGAGCAAGGCCTCGATTTTTTCACGCAGCAGTCCATTTCCGGCAGCCTTATCGGGACTGGGCAGTCCACCGTCCTCGACGAATTCCCCGAAACAGCTATCTTCGCTTTCTCCGACCGGCCGGTCAAGGCTTACCGGGTGTCGGCCGATGCTCAGTACCCGCCGGGTCTCGTCCATGCTGAGTCCGGCGGCGGCGGCGGTCTCCTCAGTTGTGGGCTCTCGGCCCAATTCCTGCAAGAGGCTGCGGGAGGTGTTTCGCAATTTGCTGAGCACGTCGATCATGTGGACGGGGATGCGGATGGTACGGGCCTGGTCGGCGATTGCCCGGGTGATGGCCTGGCGAATCCACCAAGTGGCGTAGGTCGAGAACTTGTAGCCCCGGCGATACTCGTACTTGTCGACCGCCCGCATCAGCCCCGTATTGCCCTCCTGGATAAGATCCAAGAAGCTCAACCCCCGATTG
>CAZUAM010000304.1:0-8638 GCA_964618095.1 uncultured Planctomycetaceae bacterium
ACTACCAGTTTCTGCTCGAACAGTTCATCGAGTGCTGGGCCAAGCCGTGCTACGAGTATTGCGAGAAACACAACCTCGAGTTCACCGGACACTACTGGGAGCACGGCTGGCCAGGTGCCGGACACGGCGGCGACAACATGGCCATGTACGCCTGGCACCAGCGACCGGCGATCGACTGCCTGATGAACGACTACAACGAGGGCGTCCACGCCCAGTTCGGCAACGTCCGGGCGGTCAAGGAGCTCTCCAGCGTGGCCAACCAGCTCGGGCGGAAGCGGACGCTCTGCGAGGCCTACGGGGCCGGCGGCTGGGACCTCAGGTTCGAGGACATGAAGCGGATCGGCGACTGGCTCTACGTGCTGGGTGTGAACACCCTCGACGAGCACCTCTCCTACATCACCATCCGCGGCGCCCGAAAACGCGACCACCCCCAGTCGTTCTCCTATCACGAGCCCTGGTGGGAGGCGTATCACGTGATCGCCGAGCACTTCACGCGGCTGTCGCTGGTCCTCTCCAGCGGCGAAGAGGTCAACACGGTGCTGGTGATCGAGCCGACCACGACCGCCTGGATGTACCAGGGCGAAGGGCACCTGGGCGAAATCGGCAACAGCTTTCAGAAGCTGGTGACCGACCTCTCGAAGGCCCAGGTCGAATACGACATCGGCTGCGAGGACATCATCGCCCGGCAGGGAGCGGTCATGGCCCGGCAGTTTCGCGTGGGACGCCGTGGATACGACTTGCTGATTCTGCCACCGCACACGGAGAACCTGAACTCCAAGACGATCGGGCTGCTGGAGGCCTACGTCGGCTTGGGTGGCCGGGTGCTCTGCTGCGGCCCGCCGCCCAGCCACGTGGACGGGGCCCCATCCGACCGCGGCCGGAGACTCTCCAAGCACTCCTCCTGGAAGCAGGTCGACGCCCGGCAAGCCATCGGCTCGGCCCGGAAGCGATCGCAGCGCGGGCTGGTCATCCGTCGCCGCAAGGATGATCGGGGCGTCCTTTTCCACCATCGCCGACGCCTGGATGACGGCGAGATGCTGTTGCTGGTCAACACCAGCATCGGGTCGCCGGCTGGCGGTTTGCTCCGCGCCACGGCCCAGGGCGTGGAACAATGGGAGCTGGAAACCGGCAAGATCGTGCCCTGCGACTTCACGGTCCAGCGCGGGAGCGTGCAACTTCAGTTCGAGCTGCCCCCGTGTGGAAGTCTCGTGCTGTTTCTCGCCGAAAGGCCCCGCAAACCTGCGGCGGTCGAAACCGGGGGGACGGTCGTCGTGCCGCCCTCCGGATCACCGGAGATCCGACCAGCGGCGCCCAACGTGCTGACACTGGATTACATCGACGTCACGGCCGGCGGCGAGGCGAAGAAGAGCGTCTATTTCTACGCGGCCAACCGGTTTGCCTTCCAGAAAAACGGCATGGACGGCAATCCTTGGGACAGCGCGGTGCAGCTTCGCGACGAATTGATTACCAAGAAGTTCCCGGCAGAGAGTGGTTTTGAGGCCACCTATCGGTTCAGGATCGAAGAGCGGGTGCCGGATCCGCTTCAGATTGTCATCGAACGCCCCGATCTGTATTGGATCACCTGCAACGGCAAGCCGGTGGCGGCCCAGAAGGGCGCCTGGTGGCTGGACAAGTCGTTCGGGAAGATCGAAATCACCTCGGCGGCCAAGGTCGGGGAAAATGCGGTTACGATCAAGGCCTCGCCGTTTACGATCTATCACGAGCTGGAGCCGGCCTACGTGCTGGGCAACTTCGCCTTGAGAGCGGCCGACTCGGGTTTCGTGATCGTGCCCGAGGTGCCGCTGAAACTGGGCCCCTGGAACGAGCAGGGCCATCCGCTGTATGCGACCGGCGTGGCCTACACGCAGCGCTTCGAGGTGCCGCGGCCGTCCGGCCGATATTACGTCTCCTTGCCGAAGTGGTACGGCAGCGTGGCCAAGGTGATCGTGGGCGGCAAGCGCGCCGGCTACATCGCCTATCGGCCGTGGCAGTGCGAGGTGACTGACTTCATCGAACCCGGCACGAACACCGTCCGGGTGGTGGTGATCGGCACGCTGAAAAACACGCTCGGCCCGCACCACGCCGGTGCGGTGGTCGGTCGTGCCTGGCCGAATATGTTCCATGTCGGCCCAGATACCGGGCCGCCGGCGGGCGAGAAATACCACACCCTGGGTTACGGGCTTTTTCAGCCGTTCGTGTTGAAGCACGTGACGCCGTAACTGGGCCGGAACCGAGCAACAGGGGGATCTCGCTCAGGCCGCGGCGAGTTCGCCCTAGCCGGCCTTGGTGCGGATCTGTGCTGTGGCCGCCATGTTGCGGTGGAGCTTGATGGTGGCGCCGGATGGACCACGTCGTTCGGGGACGATCCCGCGGCTGGTGGTGGAGAGGAAGCGATAGAACTCGGCGGCCGGTCCGTGGGGAAATTCGGACTTCAGCCGCTCGAGGATCTCGGCCCAGGCCAGCCCGCTGCGATAGATCAGGCGATAGGCGGCCTTCAATTGGCGGATCGCCTCATGGTCGAATCCCGCCCGCCTCAGCCCGATCTGGTTCAGCCCGACCACCAGACTGCTCAGTCCGTCGACGGTTACAAAGGGTGGGACGTCTTTGATAAGGTGGGCTTGCCCGCCCACCATCGCCAAGGTGCCGATGCAGCAGAACTGGTGGACGGCGGCCGCCCCGGAGATGTACGCCCGGTCTTCTACCGTCACGTGCCCGGCCAGCATCACGTTGTTGACGACGATCGTGTGGTTGCCCAGACGGCAGTCGTGAGCGACGTGAGAGTTGACCATCAGCAGGTTGTTGTCGCCGATGACCGTGACGTTGTCTGCCTCCAACGCCCGGTGGACGGTGACGTTCTCGCGGATGGTGTTGCCCGAGCCGACGACCACCCTGCCGGGGCTGTCGGGCATGTGTACGTGTTGGGGGAATCCGCCCAGGACGGCGCCTTCGAGGACGTGGTTGTCCGGGCCCAGCGTGGTTCCGGCCTTGACGACGACGTGACCTTCCAAGATGCATCGGGGGCCGATGGTCACGTCCGATTCGACGATGCTGAAGGGACCGACGCGGACGTGGGGACCGATTTCTGCTTCGGGACTAACGGCGGCAAGCGGATGAATGCTCACGGGAACGACCTCGAAGAAGGAAGGGGGGGCCCGGTTCCTGCCCCACCCCAGACGGTCGGGGCCGAGGCCAGGGAGGCGGCCGCACCCGCTAGAACCTTTATCGGTTGGCTAAGCGGAACCCGTCCAACCCGATGCAACGATCGGGACGGTTTTCCCGCCGTTGCTGTTTGGAACCCCACAAAAGGGGAGTGACTAAGCACGGACGACGAACGGCGAGTCCCGCCCGTCAAGCGTCATTCGCGCTTCGTCACTGGTCATTTATCGCTTCCTTCCCCTGGCCGTTGACTTTTGAGTCTCATAGATTACCATATTGGTGCTTTTCCCCTGATAACTCTATCCCCTGACGGAGTCTGATCTGTGATGGCAAGTGTTGAGCAGAAGTACGACGAGGCGATTGAACTTAACGAGGCGGGCAAGTTGGAGGAGGCCGTCGGCAGGCTGGAGGGGCTGGTGGATCAGGCTCCCGACTACGCCCTGGCCCATGCCGGGCTGAGCGTCTTCTACGGCAAGCTGGACCGTCACGGCGAGGCCGTCGAGCACGCCCGAAAGGTCTGCGAGTTGGAGCCGGAGGACCCCTTCAGTTTCATGGCCATGAGCCTGGTCTGCCACAAAGCCGGCCGGCTGGCCGAGGCGAAACTGGCGCTGAACGAGGCCATGGAAAAGCAATGGGCCGCCGCAAGAGGGCCCCAGGAGTGATCCCCGATCCGGTGAGAGCCCCGCAAGAACGACCATAAGGCCGCGGCCGTTGGTCGCGGGTGGGCAACGGCCAAAACGATTCGCGGGCGGAATCGTTTGCGCAGCAAAACGCCGCGACCACTGGTCGCGGCTTCTATGGGGCCTGAGATGTCTCCCGCCGCAACCTGTACCCCCGGCCTACACCGGCTCGCATGGCAGCCTTCGGCGGTGCGGGCACTCGGCGGCGGGCGGAAGCGGCTGGCGGTAGGTCGCGGCCCAATCCTCTCGCTCCTCTTCGGTCGCATAGTAGCGGAGCCAGATCTCCGGATCGCGGTTCGGGCCCGTGCAATCCCAATGCAGGTAGTTGTTCGGCCAGTCGAGTTTCTTTTCGCGGGCGGGCAGGATGTCGCGGAAGATCAGGCAGTACAACTCGCGGTCGGAAAGGTGATCGGTGAAATCCAGCACGATCCGCTTGGCAAACAGCTTGCGAATCACCTCCCAGAGGATGTCGTGCAGATCCGCGTCGCACAGCGCGTCGGGACGAGGGGGCCGCAACTCCGGCTCGAACCACCGGTAGGTGGGCAACACCGGAGCCTGTTCCCAGGCCAGCATACAAGCCAGAAACTCGTTCTCCGCCGCAAGGGTGAAGTGCTGCACGTTCACGCGGCTGATCGATTCGTCGAAATACCGCTCCAACTCGTCGCGCAGCTCGGCGTTCCTGAGCAACTGCTCAATCTCTTCCGGTTGGGGACGGCGCGGATTGTACATAAGACGGATACCCCCACCCCCGAACTCTTGGCCAACACGGAAAGCTTCCACCAGCCCTGACCCAACATTTGACTTTAACAAGAAACGCCGGATTTTCCAAGCACTTGCCCTCCCCCGGCAACCGGTTCCTTGAACTTTTTTCAGCCGGGAACCGTTACGACCGCGATGCGGCGGCACAACCGGAAGAACTGGAAAAGTCGGAGGAGGGGAGTAATCGGTAGCGGTTCTCCAGCCTCCACTGGCCGGCCAGCCACGTCTCGAGCGGGGCTCCTGTGGCGCGCCGCTTCGGCCCAGGATAAAGGGGTCGGGGCCAATCTGTGCAAAGCACCCTTCGCGCCGTGCCGGCAAATCAGACCCGACCCCCTTTTCCTTCAACGACCCGACAAAAAGCTAGAAACGCAGCTCAAATCGCCACTGACGTGTGCCACGGCCGTGTCGGCCGTGCAGGTTTTCTGCTGCTACCGGGCACGGCCGACACGGCCGTCGCACACAGGTTCTAGCTTTCTGTCGGGTCGTTGTTTTCCTTGCTCGTCAATCTTGATTTCAGCGGTGCTGGGGGGGCAGCTTGCCTGCCCCGGCGGCACGGTGGCGGGCAGGCCGCCACCCGCACCGAACCCGGACATTTCAATCTTGACGGTCCACTAGTCGTGGCTGTTGCCGTCCTCCTCGATCTGCCGTTCCAGTTCCCGAATTTTTTCGACGCGTCGGGCGTGACGGCCGCCCTCGAAAGGGGTCGAGAGCCAGAGTTCGACCATCCGGTCGATCAGGCGTTCGCCCAGCAGGTCGGCCGAAAGGCACAAGATGTTGGTGTCGTTGTGCCGGCGGCTCATTTCGGCCGTCAGATCGTCGTGGCAGGGCGCTGCCCGGACGCCATGAAACTTGTTGGCCGCAATGCACATCCCCAGTCCCGTCCCACACACCAGGATCCCCCGGTCCACCTCGCCCCGGCTGACTTTCTGGGAAACCAACGAGGCAATGTCGGGATAGTCCACCGCGTCGCTGCTGAAAGTCCCCAGGTCTTCGACCTCGTGACCGAGTCGTTCGACCAGCTCGATCACCTTGGATCGTATCGAATACCCACGATGGTCCGTACCAACCGCGATCCGCATATTCCGGTAAGGGTTAAGGCCGTTAAGGGTCAAGTGGCAGCGGTTCCCTGATATTCTTGGCTTACAACTCCAGTTCGTCCACCCGGGCTTCCAATTCGGCCTGGATACGGGCGGCGCAGTGCCGGTACCGCTCCAGGGGGCCCCCGATTGGGTCGGAGATGTCCGCGCCGCTGGCAGAGAGCAGCCAGGTCCGCTCCGCGGCGCCGGGCCACTGGGCCACGATCGCCTCGCGGTGCGACCCGGTCATGGTGTAGATCACGTCGGCGTGCCGCACCAACGTTTCGCTGAGCGGCTGTGTTTCGTGACCGGTCAGGTTCAGCTCCATCTCGGACATCGCCCGCACGGCCTCGATACTGGCACAGCCTCCCATCATGGCGGCAATGCCGGCCGAGGTCACGATCACCCCACGATCCTCCAGTTCGTCGATCGAACAGCCCAGCCGCTTGGCCAACATCTTGCGGCAGAGGGCCTCGGCCATCGGACTCCGGCAGGTGTTGCCCGTGCACACCAGCAACACCATCATGCAGGACAGTCGCCGCAAGGTCCTTTCCGGCACGACCCCCACCCGAAGGATCTCGTACCGGTTGTCTCTTACGTGAACCACTGAGGACGGTTGGCCGAACCGGCAAGGCCCGTCGTCCAGGACTAATTCCACCTCGTCGCCCAGGGCGTCGGTCACGTCCGCGGCGGTGACCGGTTCGGGCTGTCCGAAGCGGTTGGCGCTGGAGAGTGCCAATGGCCCGGCCAGCATCCGCAGCACGTCCAGGATCACCCGGTGACCAGGCACGCGGAGGCCAACGGCGCGCCTCGGAGAGACGGCCTGCTGGACCTGCGAGGGGAGCTGGCGGACGAGGCTCTCCGGGTGGGAATCGTCCACGACCAGGGTAATGGGGCCCGGCCAGCATCTCCGCGCCAGGCGTTGAGCCAGCCGGCTCATGTCGGGGGCGTAATCCCGGGCCTCATCCGCACTACGAATGGCCAGGGTCAGCGGGTGACGGTCTCGTCGGCCCTTCACTTCGACCAGACTTGCTACTGCCTGCTCGTCCAGGGCGCTGGCGGCCAAGCCGTAGACCGTTTCGGTCGGGAAAACCACCAGCCGCCCTTCGGCCAAGGCCTGGACTGCCCGATGTACGACATCGCGCCAGTCCTCCGTCTCGCGGACATCAATCACCACCGGTGGCATAGGCTGGCCCAAGCTCCTGGCAATCCCTTCAATCGACGTAATATGTTACTATACAAACTCTTGCGCCGGATCGTCAACCCGAAGAGGGAGGGGGGAGAGGGAAAGGATGAATTCTGAATTCTGAATGCTGAAGTCTGAATGCTGAACGAATGATGAATCCTGAATGCCAAATGATGGATTCGCAAGGACGAATTCTCAATAACGACCCGACAGAAAGCTAGAACTTGTGTGCCACGGCCGTGTCGGCCGTGCCCGGTAGCAGCAGAAAACCTGCACGGCCGACACGGCCGTGGCACGCGTCAGTAGCGATTTGAGCCGCGTTTCTAGCTTTCTGTCGGGTCGTTGATTCCCAATGATGACTGCCGCTGGCGACCGGGCGGCTACGTCTGGCGTCAAGGGCCAAAACCCAGTAATCTCAATAGTGACCGCTGGCGGCCGAATAGCGTTACCAGCGGCCTCCAAAGCCTATTGGATACTCCGGTGAGCCAAACCCCCCAACGCCCGACCTCTTACCCAGAAAGAGGGGCTAGACTCTCGACAAGGATCGTCCCGGTCCTCTTGCCTTGCCTCATGCTGGTGCTGGTGGGCGGCTGTGATACGGATCGAAGCAACATTGGGCGGCTGGAGGAGGTCTGGGAACTCCGGGGCGTCTCCCCTGGGCGGCTTCAAAAGCCCCGGGCGATGGCCATCGACCTACGGGATCCCCGCTACCAGGATCGCCTCTACATCGTCGACATGACGGCCCGAATACAGGTCTTTGACACCAAGACCACCGTCAACGGCAAGGGCAAGTTCCTCCACTTCTGGCAGACACCGGCAAAGGAGATCGGCAAGCCGACCGGGCTGTCGATCGGCCGGGACGGGAACGTGCTGGTCGCCGATACACACTATTACCAGGTGCTGGTCTACTCCCCAGATGGGGAGCTGCTCAAGACCATCGGCGGCAAGAAGGGACAGGGGCCGGGCGAGTTCGGACTGGTCAGGGACGCGGTGCAGGACTCCCTGGGCAACTACTACGTGGCCGAGATGGGAGAAAACGATCGCATCCAGAAGTTCTCGCCCGAGGGGAAGTTCCTCCTCCAATGGGGCGGCCACGGCCGTGCACGCGGCCAGTTTGCCCGGCCTGAGAGCCTGGCCGTGGACGAAAAGGACCAGATTTGGGTGGCCGACGCCTGCAATCATCGCATACAGGTCTTCGATAACCAGGGAAATCTACTTAAAATGTGGGGGTCCGAAGGCAGGGGACCAGGAAAGCTCTACTACCCTTACGATCTGGTGCTGGGAGACGACGATACGGTCTACGTCTGCGAATTCGGCAACCACCGCGTGCAAAAGTTCACCCGCGACGGACAGTCACGCGGCTGCTGGGGAACCTGCGGTCGCGGTGAAGGACAACTGTTCAACCCCTGGGGCCTGGCCCGCGACAGCCGCGGCAAGATCTACGTGCTCGATACGAACAACCATCGGGTACAATGCGTCAGGATGTAAGTCACCAGGCACGGATGACGAAATGCCAACGCGGAGCACGAGAGAGAGGAGGGAAGCGATCGTCGAGTTTGCCGGGTAATTGAGGCGTTCCGGGAGTTCCGGCAACTGGCAACGAGACCGAAAGGCCCCCGGACTGCTGCCGGGGGATCCCGTCCACGCAGTGGGCGGGGCTTGGGGGACGCTCTGTTGTGCGTCCCGTTCCCGGTATGTATCAGGTAGCTCTAACGCTGCAAAAAAGCCACGCCGAAGGCGTTCAACAACATAGCCCAGGGTCGCGCAGCGCACCCTGGGAT
>CAZUAM010000305.1:0-8620 GCA_964618095.1 uncultured Planctomycetaceae bacterium
TCCGTAGGCCCCCAACAGGCGGCGGCCCGGCTGGTACTCGGCGTCGACCAGCTCGCCCACGTCGACCCGGCGGGCGTCGGTCTTGATGCGGACGTCCAGCTCCGCGCTGCCTTCCACGGCCACCAGGCCCGACTGATAGGCCAGCCGCGGCCCGGTGGCCTCCACGATCGGCAAAGAGAAGTCCCCAAGCTCCTTCTCCGCAAGGGGCTGCTGGAAGTCGATGGCCAGGTGGATCGTGCCCCGGCGGGCTTCCTCCAATTGCACGTTCCAGCGGCGGACGTCCCGGCCGTCAACCTGCACGGCCTGGCTGTCGTACTGCTTCAGCTTCACTCCGCCCAAGCCCCGGATCGAGAGCGTCTCCGGCGTGGTCTTCGCCGGCAGAAGCAGTGCCAGGCTGGGGGTGCGGGCCTGCCGGACGTCGTAGATCAGCTCGTAGCGGGCAGTCAGGGCACCGGGTTGCACGCGGAGCAGCGAGAAGGTCCTGGCGGTCAGCCGCGGCTCGGTCCGCCTGACTACAAGCGTCGCCTCGTAGTCGGGGCTCTCGTAGCGATAGGCCAGGTTGGTCGCTACGCCGATCAGGCCATACTTTTCCTTTTCGGTCTCGTCCAGTGGCCTCAGCGGTACGCTCAGCGGGCGGACGGTCATGTCGTCGCGGGCCTCGACCGCGATCGCCCCCTGGTCCCGCGCGGCCCCGATCACGGCGAAGACGGGGAACTTCACCTCCTGCTCTTCCTTCTCCCAGTCGCCCAGCCAGCCGGGCGGCGTGTGGGTGGCGTGGAAATACACCCGGTACTGCTGGCCGGGCGGAACCCCCTCGGGCAGGCGGACGTGGACCCGGGCGGGCCCATCCGCCGGACCGTACCGCTCGAAGCCCAGCGGCTTCTCCTCGGCGGTGGTCACGCCGGTGACGTGCCAATCCGCCGGAACCGAGAAGTCCAGGGCGAATCGCTTCTCTTGCCCGGGCAAGACGGCAAACCCGCCGCGAACCTCCTGCCCGCCGTCGGCCAGGATCAACAACAGGTTGGTCGTAACGGCCAGCTTCGCCCGGGGTTTGTCCACCTCGGCCGTCAGATCGAACTCGCCCTGGGGGGCGTAATAGGCGACCACCGGCCGCAAAGGCGGGGTGCCCGGCTCGGCATCGAAGATCGTCTGCGGCAGGGCCCGGCCGAGCACCGCGGTGTTGATCGGGATCAGCTCTTCTTCCTTGACGCTGATCGAACGGGCCTCCAGCCGCTGCTCGACCAGAAGTCCCACCACCGCCACCTGCCCGACCACGTCCAGCGGCTGAAGCCTGGGAAAACGCCACGCCCTGGGAAAAGGCGTCGCCTCCGACGGGCCGCCCGTCTTGATCGCCGAGAGGCTCAGCACCACCGTCTCGGTCGTCTGCTCCTGCAACTGCACGCCCAGCACGCGGCGGCCGTCTTCCTCTTCGATGTCCCAGCGGGCCAGCAGCGGGGAGCTGACCTGGGTGACTTCAAACCCTTCGGGCAGGGCGAACCGGAAACGGTCAACCGCCCGGTGCAGGATCGCCAGCGAAACGGTCGCGTGCAGCTTTTCGTAGGCCTCGGTCACCTCATCGACCAGCACGCTGCGGGCGACCACCGTCCGGCTTTGGCGCTGAAGCCGGCTGTTGAGCGTCATCACCAGCAGGGTGTCGCCCTCGTTGGGCAGCAGCTCGAAGCGGGTCAGCTCGCCCGCTTCGTCCACCACGCGGCTGGCCACCTCCGCGCCGCTCTTGACCTCCACGTCGCCGGGCACGGAAAGCCGCAGCCGGGCGGCGGGCGGCCGCGGCAGGCGGAACTGGAGCACCTGGCGGGCCGCCGTGGTCTGTAGCGGGGCCACCATCTCGAGCACCAGCTCGTGACGGCCGGTGCCTTCGACCAGCAGGGTGGGCTGCCCGTCCGCCGCCCGTCCGATCGCCGCCCCGCGGCCGTCGAGCCTCGCGCTCCGGAGGCCCACGCCCCCAAGGTCCAGCGGCACCGCGTGCAGGCCCTCCTCCAGCACGTCGACCACCAGGCGGCCGGTCAGTTGGGCTCGCTCCTGGCGGATCGACGCGGTGTAGTCGGCCGAGACCAGCACGGCGGCCTGCGGGGCGCGGCTCTCGGGCGTCTTCTTCGCCTGCTTCAACAGCTCTTCGTACTCGGCCCGCGAGAGCAGCACGCGGCGCGGCCCGGCCTCCAGCAGGACGTTGAGGTCCTCGAAGGGGACGAAGATTTCGCGGACTTTTGGCTGCCGGACCCGGTCGGGGTCCTGGGCCGCAAACAACCCGCCGCCGGCAATCAGCAGCGTGGCGAAGAGGGCGGTCAAAATCATGGAATGCTTAGGCATTGGTCTCACCTCCTTCCTCGCTGTCGGACCGGGGTCGATCTTCGGACGAGGCTCCCTCGGCGGGCGGCTCGGCCGGGGTCGGCTGCGGCGGGCTCGGCGGCCTGGCTTCGGCCGGCCGTTGCACCGGCGGCGGCGCTGCCGCCTGGGCGGCCCGTCGCTGAGCAACCACCCGCGGTCGCGTCCTGACAAAGTACCACACCACCCAAACCACCAGCACAATGAAGATCGCCGACCCCAGCACGCCGTCGAGGATCTGGAGCGAAAAGGTCGGCAAGAACACCCCGCACAGCACCAGGGCCACGATCAGCAGCCCGATGGCCAGGGCACGGCGCGACGAGCCGGCCGGCAGCAATAACAGCCCGCCCAGGATCACGGCCAGAAAGACGATCGCGTTGAGCGCAAGCTCGTTGACGACCGTCATTCTCAGAGATCCGTCGGGGGGATCGGCCGGTCGCAGCGTGGAGAACACGTAGAGCTGGCCGTCCGTCTGGAAGCTCCCGGCCGGATCGCCGGTCAGCCCAACTCCCTGGCAGAGCTGACCGATCAAACGCTGGGTGCCGGTCCGGGCGGCCGGTTTCCAGTTCAACGACGGATCTAGCCACCAGGTGAACTCCTCGGTCCACGCCCCGCTGGTGCCCAGCAGGGCCCATTCGTCGGGCAAATAGGCGCAGAGATAGACCTTCGACACGGCCGGTTCTTCGGGAAACTGCGGAAGGTCCAGTTGGCCGGCGTCGCCGGGGACCATGTAGCGAAGCTCCAGCACGAACGGCTCGTCGGCGCTGGAATCGACCAGCGGCACCAGGTACCTGTCCGTGGTGTCGCCGCCCTGGAGCACCACCGGGCGGCCGTTGATCCGCGCCGGCTCGGTGTCGAACTCCGCCTCCGGGGGCAGTTGCACCTCCAGCCGCTGCCGGGCGCTGCGGATCCGGTAGAGGGCCTGGACCGAGACCTGGTCGGCGCGGGTGACGACCATCCGCACCACCGACTGCTCGAGACTGGTCCGCTTGACCTCTTCCAGCTTGTACTGGGTGGCGATCACCGTCAACGCCCAATCTTCGTGGAACTCAAACGCCCGGGCGGCACCGGCCACCTTGGCCATCAAGTCGTGCTGCGGGTCGATCGGCTGCAAGACGGTCAACTCGCCCTTCTGCTGGACGTCGATTGTCTCCGCCTTGGCCAGGACGACCTGTCCCCAGGCCCGATCCACGCCGATGGGCCTCAGATGCGGCACCACCAAATCGACGCTCTGGCCGATGCCCAACTTCTCGATGTTCTCCTCCCAGACCAGCTTGATCTGGCCTTCGCCCAGCAGCTCGGTCTCTGCGGTGAATTTCCAGGCGTCGCCATCCGCAGGGTATTCCGGCGGCGGGTCGGCGACCTTTTCCTCCTGCACCGCCGGCGTCTCGTTCCGCAGGCCGGCGGACACCTCCGGCGGCACGTCGATCCACAACGACTCCACGCCGCTGTAGAGGACGTTGTAGAAGAACGTGGCCTCGTACTTGACCACCCCGCTGTCGATCCGCATCACCAACAACTGGCGGATGGTCACCTGCGGCTTGCGGCGCTCGGCGGCCAATTGCAGGGTGAGCAACGCCTCCCCGGCCGGCTGCTCCGAAAATGCGAAGGCCAACACGGGCCGGACGCCCTGCGGCCGCTGGTCACGGGCCGACTGCATGCCTTTCAGGGCCTCCTTGAAGGAGACGCTCCGCAGGCCTTCCGGCTCGCCCGGGCTTACCCGCAGACTCTCCGGCGCGTAGACCACCAGCCGGCCGGTAGCACGCTCCACCGTCTCCGGGGCCACTCGCGGAACGGGCAGGGGGACATCCTGTTTGCCGCCGGGGGTCAGCAGGTTCGACTGCGGCAGCTCTTTCTGCAACTCAACGACCAGGGCCACCCGCCCGTCGTGACCCTTGCCGTCGCGGGCGGCCGGTGCGGCCTTTCGCGCCAGGTTGACCAGCAGGCGGCGGGTTTTGTCCTCGCCCTGTAAGTCGTGGCTGTCGACCTCGGCCGCCCGGGCCCCGGCGATGGCCCGGCCGTGGACCTGGCGCACTTCGAATCCGGCCGGCACGTCCAACTCCAATTGGAACACCCCTGCGCGTTGCACGGTGTAGACGACCGCCAGATCGACCGAGAGCCGCTCGGGTTCCAGGTAGGCTTCCACCAGGGCATCGGCGAGGATCTGCGGCTGGACCTTCTCAATCTCAAGCTCCAGCCCGAAGTCTGCACTGGCGTAGCGATACGAGAAGTCCCACTGGCCGCCATCCGCCGGCTTGGGTTGCTTCGGCGCGTCGATCTGGAGCAGGCCCCTGGTCGGCGTGGCCGTGGCCTGCAACCCCTGGTCCACCTGGACCAGCAGCACACCCTGTTGACGGTTGATCCCCAGGGCCTTGACCACCGGGACCTGGAGTGTGCCGGTTTGCCCACTGGGCGCGGCGCGTTCATCTCCCACCGACGGGAGGTCGTCGGTAAACCGCTCCAGCACGACGGTTACCGACTGGGAGGCCTTGGCCGGCTGGAACAATTGGGCGGTGATCTGCTGGCGATCGTCCACCACCTCGACCGACCATTGCCGCACGTTGGGGTCGAAGACGCCCGCCACCTTCTGGTCGGCCGGGGCCTCGATGATCAGTTGGTTGAGTTCCGCCCGGCTGATCGTATAGGCCAGCCTGGTCCGGGTACGCGTGACCCCCTCGCCCACCCGGACCTGTTGTTCGGCCTGGACGCTGGCCAGGGCCTCCAGTCCCATCGCCCCTTCCGCCTTGGGTGTCCAGTCGATCCGGACCGTCGGTGCGGCACCCACGAAGGCCAGCACCACGGTCTCGTCGGGTTGCGGCTTGCCCACGGCATCCGCGCCCTTGTTCTCTGCGGCGTTCCCTACGGCGGGAACTTCCGTGGCGGCGATCAGCGGGTGGACGTTCACCTTCACGCCGGACTGGGGAATCCGCACCCGCCAGCGACTCACGGCGGCAAGCGGCGCCTGGAACGACACGCTGTTCTGCCCCGGCGCTTTGTCGATTGCCTTGGCGTACTCCAAGGCGAGCTCGATCTGCTCGGGCTGTTTTCCCTTCTTCTCGACCAGCAGCCGGTAGCCCTGTTTCGCGTTGCCCACGATCCGTGCCGGCTGATCGCCCAGGGTAGCGCTGGTGATGCCTGCGTCGGCCAGCCGCAGCGGGATCTGGTTCCAGCCCTCGGCCAGCACCTCGATCTTCAGCCGCGCCTTGACCCGGACCACGTCCTTGGAAACCGTGGCCTCGTTCTCGATTTCGGTAATCAGGGCCCCCACCGGTGGTTTCTGTTCGGCGGGCGGGCGGGTCTGTTCCCGGGCAGCTTGCCAGAGTTCCTGGAACTTCTCGTACGGCAGGAACACGCCGCGGCCGTGCTTCTCGAAGACCTGGCGAAGCTTCTCGTACGGGATGTAGATGTTCTGCTCCCGGATCGTCTCTTCCGCCCGGCCGCCATCCTCCGAGCCGGCCGGCGGATCCTGGGCCATTAGCGGCCCGGCCAGTGACGAAACCGCGATGCCCAGCAGGGCCACCACCGGCAACAAGTAGTGAAGTCTCGCATTCATGTCGATGTCCTCAAGGAAAAAAGAGGTGCGTATGCGGCAGATCCATATCCCCTCAAGAGAGGGGAGTACGTGCAGATTCTCGTCGGAACCGTGGTGCAGATCCGGTTGATTGTATATACGTTGTGGACAACCTGTTAGACGAACCCGGCTTAGGAAAAGTTCGACGGGAAGCCAAGTTGTGTTCCGGCCCCAGAGTGCGGGGCCCCAGGGGCATCTGGCTCCGCACTCGGGAGTTTCGCCCCTTTTCCGAATCAGTCGTTGCCTTGCCGGCACGTGCGTAGCAGAATGGGTATCTGAGCGTTAAGCACGAACCACCGAGCGTCCTGCCGGCGTGCTACTGCCTCGATCCGTAGGAGAATCGCCGATGAACCATCGCACAAACCGTCGCCAGTTCCTCAAACACGGCAGCCTGGCCGGGGCCGGCCTTCTGGCGGCCGGCGGGCAGGTCGCCGCGCGATGCGAAGCCGACGCACCAGCCGCGCCGCGCCCGTCTGCCAACAAGAGAATCCTCCGCGCCGGGGCCCATGCGATCGACGTCTCGCCGCGGAGTTTCCCGGCCGTGATCAGTGGCGGGTTCCTGGCGGGTACGGCCGGCAGCCTTCGCGACCCGCTTCACGCACGCTGCCTCGTGCTCGACGACGGCACGACCCGCGTGGCAATCGCCGTGGTCGACACCCTGATGATGCCCCGCGAGATGCTCGATCGGGTCAAGACACTCGCCTCCAAGGCAACCGGGATCGCCGCCGAGCGGATGCTCATCTCGGCCACCCACACGCATTCCGCCCCTTCCGTGATGGGAGCGCTGGGCACCGGCGTCGACCAACCGTACGCGCGGCTGCTGCCCGAAAAGATCGTCAAGGGCATCGAGCTGGCGGCCAAGAATCTGGCCCCGGCCAGAATCGGCTGGGCCGTGGCCAAAGACTACGAGGACACCCATTGCCGCGTCTGGATTCGCCGGCCCGACCGAATCGGGACCGATCCTTTTGGCCGGCGGACGGTTCGGGCGATGATGCACCCGGGCTACCAGAACCCGGACTACATCGGACCCTGCGGCCCGTACGATCCCGATCTGTCGATCTTGTCCCTGCAATCTGCCGACGGCCGGCCGATCGCCCTGTTGGCAAACTACTCGATGCACTACTTCGGGGCTACGCCCGTTTCGGCCGACTACTACGGCCGCTTCGCCGAAAGGATCAAGCAGATGATCGGGGCGGACCAGCTCGACCCGCCGTTTGTCGCGGTCATGTCGCACGGCACCAGCGGCGATGCCCACTGGATGGACTACAGCCGGCCTCGCAAGTCGCCGGGCATCGACACCTACGCCCAGCGAGTGGCCCGAGTCGCCTGCGAAGCCTATCGGAAAGTCCAGTACCACGACTGGGTCCCGATCGCCATGGCAGAAAAGAAGCTGACGCTTAAGCGCCGCCTGCCGGACCAGCAGCGCCTGGCCTGGGCCCGGAAGATCATCGCCGCCATGGGCGACCGCCAGAAGCCGAACAGTCAGGCCGAGGTCTACGCCCTGGAACAGATCTTCCTCAACGAAGAGCCGAGGCGAGAATTGAAGCTCCAAGCGCTCCGCCTCGGCCAGTTGGGCATCACGGCAATCCCCAACGAGGTCTACGGGATCACCGGGCTGAAGATCAAGGCCCAAAGCCCGCTGAAACCGACCGTGAACATCGAGCTGGCCAACGGCGCCGAGGGCTACATCCCGCCGCCGGAGCTGCATCCGCTGGGCGGCTACAACACGTGGCCGGCACGTACCGCCGGGCTGGAGGTCGGGGCCGAGCCGAAGATCGTGGAGGCCGTCCTGCGGTTACTCGAGGAGGTCTCCGGCCGGCCCCGACGAAAGATCGCCCCCGCCGGCGGCCCCCACGCCAAGGCCGTGACGGCCTCCCGGCCGATCGCCTATTGGCAAATGAGAGACTTGGCCGGACCGCAGGCGAAGGATTCGAGCGGACACGGCAACCACGGCCGCTACGAGGCAGGCGTGGCCTTCTATCTCGACGGGCCCGAGCGGGACGGTCTCTGCGGAGTAGGTCAGAGGCCCCGGGCGGTGCACTTCGCCGGCGGCCGCGTGAAGACCACCCTGAGACAGCTCGGCGGCTGTTACAGCGTGGAGATGTGGTTCTGGAACGGGCTGCCGTTTGACGCCAGACCCCTGACCGGCTTCCTCTTCTCGCGCGGTGCGGACGGGGCCGAAGGCGCGCCCGGCGATCACCTGGGCATCGGGGGTACACACGTCGCAACTGCCGCCGGAAGGCTCTTCTTCTACAACGGCGACTGGCTCAAGCAGATCCTCTGCGGCACTACCGAAATCCGTCTGAAGACCTGGAATCAGGTCGTGCTGGTCCGCGACGGCACGAAAGTGACCGTCTACCTGAACGGCAACGCCCAGCCGGAGATTTCAGGCCAGGCGACCGTGGGATTCCCCGCGGGCGTCGGGCAGATGTTCGTCGGCGGCCGCAACGACAACCTGTTTGGCTTCGAAGGCAAGATCACCGAGGTGGCCGTCTACGACCGCACACTCACGCCCGCTGAAGTGGCCCGGCACTACGCCGCGGCAGGCCGGGCCTAGGAGTTGCACAGGAATAAGTCGCACAATTCCGGGTGGCTGTGGTCGAACGAAGTGAGCCCACAGTGCCTGGCACCAAACGGTTTTTGTGCATCACTTCGGTAAACCTTGGAAGGTCACGTTTCTCGTTCCGACGCTCCGCGTCGGAACGC
>CAZUAM010000306.1:0-8587 GCA_964618095.1 uncultured Planctomycetaceae bacterium
CGACGCGCCGTAACCGTGTGCTTAACTTCCGACGAAACCGCTACGGTCAACAACCGCGCATGAACCACGCGCGACGCCAACCGTGCAAGCAACTTCGGTACGTTTGAATGCGCAACAACCATCGGTTGATCCGGGCTCTTGGATTCCCGCTCCATGCAGCAGAAGACGTGTTTGTTGAGTTGGGTGGGTTGCGGTGCGGTCCGGTTTGCACGTGGTCTTGCGGCCGTGCCGAATACGATCCGGATCCTCCGTGCATCCGTGCAACGGAAACGTTGGTCGTGTTGTCTTGCAGCGCGCGGCCGACCGGCCGCCAGGTTGACGAGTAGCAAAGCGACAAAGGGCCTTGGTCGGGTGTGCGGATTGTGGGTTGGCCTGCCGGCCCCTGTCGCCCGGCGCGGGCGGCGCACGACCAGCCGGCAAGACCCATGACAACCTGGGCGCCGGCTTCTGCCGCGTGTCCATGCGGGCTGCAACCTACGGGCGACGAGCGACCGGCCGCACGACGCGACGCCAATTCGCCACGGCGCCAAGCCGGACCAGTCCGGCATTCCAAAGGCCAAGGCCGCAGTGATGCACTGACAAGGTGTATGGTTGGTAGGCACGACCGGCGCGGGCCGCGGAGAACCCGCTACCCGCCTGCCGCCGGCCGCGTTGGATCGGTGTGGATTGTCTAAGCGCCAAAAGGGGTCCAAGCGCGAACCAAGCGCCATCTTGGGGCGGTCTTTTCCAACCCCTCCCCACGGCCCCAAGCGCGCTGGCGCCGTCGGCCCCTGCAGCCAGCGCGGTTCTGACACTATTGCCAAACGGGCACTGGAGACGGGACCATTGTGACGGCTATCGGCACGGTCGCAGTGAGACGTTACAGGCTTGTGTGAAATCCGATCGCCGGAGACCCTTGGATACGTATTTTGCCCGGGTGTGCGGCGTCCGTTGCCGGACACCGGCAGATCGTTCCACCTGATCGCGGTTGTCTGCAAGTCGGTTTCATTCCCGTGAGTCGCACCCCCCGTCGTGGCGGTGCGGGGTTAGTATCCCCGGGAGCCCAACCGTGCTCCTAGCGGTCGCGGCGTGATCATCCAGGGAATCCGGCGTTTTTCTGCTGCCGCCGGCCGCTGACAAGGCATAACATTGGTAGGATGATGGGAGATTCGAAATGCAGCAGGAGCGTGCGAGGCGTCTTCGATGAATGAAGCCGGCACATTTGCCCTCGATGCTGGAGGAAGCGAGTTGCCCGTGGATGCGGCAGCGCGGAGTGATAGTGAATTGCTTGCCCAGTTTGTCGGGCAGCGGGACGACACTGCGTTTGCCTGTTTGGTCGACCGCCATGCCGGCTTGGTGATGGGCGTCTGTCGGCGGGTGCTCGAGCAGACTGCTGATGCTGAGGACGCCTTTCAAGCGACGTTTCTTGTCCTGGCGCGGAAGGCGGCTGCGTTGCGGGCCCGGGAATCGATCGGCGGGTGGTTGCACGAGACCGCATACCGCGTCTCACTGAGACTGCGAGGGAAGATCGCCCGGCGTCGGGAAATCGAACGTCGGGCGGCACAGCAAGCTGATAGCCAAGCGGCAACGGCCGGCGAAGTCAGCGAGGTGACGGCGACCGCCACGTTGCGGGAACTCTCGCAAGTGCTCGACGACGAGCTGACTCGCCTGCCCAAGCGGTTTCGCGAAGTCATCCTGCTGTGCCAAATCGAGGGGCTCAGCCGATCGGAAGCCGCCAAGCGGTTGGGAACGACCATCGGCGCGGTCAAGGATCGGTTGGAGCGCGGCCGCCAGCGGCTGCGCACGCGATTGGTACGTCGGGGCGTGAGTCTCTCAGCCACGATGCTGGCAGCCTGGCTGACTTCGAGCACGGCCACCGCCTCAGTTTCTTCGGCCCTGGCCGGGTCCACGGCACAGGTGGCCGTGGGCTTTGCGGCCAACAGCCTTGCGGCGGGGTCAGTTTCAGCGACCGTTCAAGGATTAGCTACAGGAGCACTACACGCGATGTTCCTTCATAAAATCAAGATAGGCTTGGCGGGCGCGGTTTCGCTGCTGCTTGCCGGGACGCTTGCCTACGGCATGCTCCGCGACGTGCCCGACCGGTTCAAGCAAGGAATCCGGGGCTGGATCGAGTCGGTCGACGCGGAGAGCAGCCCCCGTACGGTGACGATCCGCTTGGATGAATTCGACACGTTGTTGAACCTGGACGTAGCGGACGAGGCGGAGATCTCGCTGGCGTTCGAAGCGGCGGCCTTGACCGACCTGAGGGCGGGGACATACGTCTCGCTGCGCCTGGCCCCGGACCACCGCACGGTGCAGGAGATCCATGCCCGGGGTAGTACGCGCGATGTCCGCCTCCGTTCGATCGGTCCCGACGGCGCAGTCTCCGGCGAGTTGTACGAGGACGAGGAGCCGACGGGGAGGGTGCAGCAGTACCAATTGGCCGAAGACGCCATCATGCGGGTCGGCGGCCTGCCGGCCACCGAGGACGATTTGGCACCGGGGATGCGCGTGCCGCTGGAGTTGGACAACGACGGACGGACAGTCAACGCCATCGAGGCCTGGGCCCCACCCGGCTCGCTCAGCGATGTGGTCGTACTGGAAATCGACACCTCGCGAAGGGCCGTTCGGGCGCGGTACGAGGTGGACGACGTGTACACCGAGGGCTGGCTCCAGGTTCCCTCGGACGAGAGCATCGTGCTGGACAAGAAGAAGGCCACGCTCGCCGATCTGCTGCCCGGTGCCGAGGCGCGGGTTCGCCTTTCCGAAGATCGGCACACCATCACCGCGATGCGAGCGGAGAATCCCGAGCCGGACGACGACTGACCAGAAGAGCCACGTACGGGTATCCGTTCTCGGCCTTGCCACGGGACGTTGAGGACTTAGAGGACCTTCCGAGGAGATCGATATGCGCCGATTATCACTGCTTCTGTTGCTTCTTGGTCTCCAATCCGTCGGGGATGCGGAAGAGATTGTCTTTCCCGACGATCCCCGCGCGGTCATCGACGTGAAACGGGACTGCGGCGCCACGGGTGACGGCATTGCCGACGACAGCGATGCCCTGCAAACGGCCGTCGAGCGCGTCGGAGGGAGTGACTATACGCGTTTCATCTATCTGCCGAACGGGACGTATCGTATTACGCGCACCCTGGTGATGAAACCGCCCGGAGACGGTGGCGAGGGCTCCATGGTGGGCCCCTGGCTCTGGGGACAGGATCGCGAGCGGACGATCATCAAGCTCGACGACGACGCGCCGGGATTCGACGACGCGGAGAAGCCCCGCGAGGCAATCCGAGGGCTCTCGCGTCCCGACGGCGCGGGAATGAACGCCGACTTCTTCGACCGAACCGTCGTCAACCTGACGATCGATACCGGCAACAACCCGGGAGCCGTGGGGATCAAGTTCTACAGCAACAACACCGGGCTGATGCAGGACGTGCTGATCCGCGGTCGCGGCGCGTGTGGCCTCGACCTGGGATTCAACGACCAGAACGGCCCTCACCTGATCCAGGACGTCGAGATCACGGGGTTCGCCGTGGGAATCCGGACCGGGCATATCCTCAACAGCCAGACGCTTTCCCGTGTGACGATCCGCGGCGCGCGTGATGTCGGGCTCTTGCATCGCCGACAGGTATTGGCCGTCGAGGGACTGCGTGTCGTCGATTCGCCTTGTGCGATTGACAGCGGCGGCAACGGTGTGCTGACGCTGGTCGACGCCACTCTGGAGAACTCATCGGCTGCGGCCGGCCCCGCCATCAAGCTCCACGAAGGGCACCTATATGCCGCCAGGATCGCGACGAAGGGCTTCTCCACGGTGATCGCCAGCGACGATGCGCCGGCAGGCAGTGCGGCCGGGCCCTCGGTTGCCGAATACGCCTCGCACGGCATTGAGAGACTGGGGCCGCAGTCGCCGGAAACCGCGCGCGCGATGAAGCCGGTGGCCGAGCCCTCGATCCCCTTTCCCTCGCATGTGGCGGACTGGGTCTGCGCCAATGACTTCGGCGCGAAGGCCGGCGATGAGGACGATGACGCCGCGGCCTTCCAGCGGGCCGTCGACGCGGCTGCCCGGAAGGGCGCCAGCACCGTCTATCTGCTGGGCGGCAAGAGCGGCGATCCCAACTGGTACTGGATGAAGCAGGACGTGCGCATCCACGGTTCGGTCGAGCGGATCATGGGATTCGGTTTCGTGCGGATCCTCGGCGGGTCGAGTCAGGACGCCAATTACCCGGAGAACCTGGCCAAGTTCGTCGTGGCCGACGATCCGAAAGGCGCGAAGACCGTGGTCTTCCAGCATTTGCAGGTGTTCTCGCCCTGGCCGAGCTTCGGAATCGAAGCTCGCTCGCCGAAGCGGACGGTCGTCTGCCGCACCACCGGCGGCACCGTCATCGCCCGGCCGCAGACGACCGTCTTCATGAGCAACTGCGTGGGCCACTGCTACCAGGAGAAGGGCTCGACGATTTGGTCACGGCAGTGGAACACCGAAGGCGGGCCCGAGAAGGTCGGCGTCAACACGCGCAACGACGGTGGGCAACTCTGGGTCCTCGGGATGAAGACCGAGGCCACCAGCGTAAAACTCTCCACACTCCGCGGCGGACGCAGCGAAGTGTTTGGCGTGCACAACTACAACACGTCGGGCGTCCGCGACGATACACCGTTCTTTCGCGTCGAAGACGCCACGTTGTCGGTGGCCGGCTACCGCGAAATCTGCTTCGGCGGTGCGTGGTGGAAGGTGCCCGTGCTGGCAATCGCGGGTGACAAGCAGTATCGCCATCCGCCGCACGAATGGCAGACCTGGTCGCTGTTGCGAACAGGGAAATGAACGTAACCATCGTGGAAACGTCGCTCGAGCCAATCCTGAGCCAACCCATCAGAGCCACTTTGATCCAACCAGAAAGGAACTCACATGGCCACGAAAGACCCCGCCGCCGGACCCGGAGCGTCGAACCCCGACGAGGTGAAGGCGATCGAGCAGCTTCGGGACGCCCATCCTCACGCGCAGCCACGCGCTGCTGGTCGGCGTGCCAGGATTGGCGAAGACTCTGCTGGTGTCGTCAATCGCCGAGACGCTCCACCTGAGCTTCAAGCGTATCCAGTTCACACCCGACCTCATGCCCAGCGACATTACGGGGACGGAGATCATCTACTCGGATCCGGCCACCGGCCAGCGCGAGTTCAAGTTCCTTCAGGGCCCGATCTTTGCGAATATTGTCCTTGCCGACGAGGTCAACCGCACACCGCCCAAGACCCAGGCCGCCATGCTCGAGTCGATGCAGGAGCGTAAAGTATCCATTGGCGGAGAAGATTACCGGCTGCCGGAGCCGTTCTTTGTCCTGGCAACCCAGAACCCGATCGAGCAGGAAGGTACGTACCCGCTGCCCGAGGCCCAGCTCGACCGCTTCATGTTCATGATCCGGGTCGATTACCCAAGCGTAGATGATGAATTCGAGATTATGAAGGCCTACACGGGTGCCGACCGCAGCAAGCCCGAGCCCGTACTGAACGCGTCCGATATTATCGAGCTGCAACAACTCGTGCGTGCCGTTCCCGTTGCCGATCACATCATGCGCTATGCGGAAACACTGGTCCGGGTTACTCGCCCGAAGTCCGACGAAGCGCTCGACTTCTGTAAGGAGTGGCTCACCTGGGGCGCAGGCCCGCGTGCTGGACTGAACCTGATTCTGGCCGCCAAGGCGCGCGCCCTGCTGGCAGGCAACACCTACGTAAGTTGTGATGACGTTGCCGCCGTGGCCGCACCCATTTTCCGGCACCGCATTATTCCGAACTTCGCGGCGCAAAGTGAAGGGGTCACCACGGACGACATCACGGCCAGGATTCTGGCCGCCGTCCCGAAGAACGAGAAGCTCTCCTAGCAACCCCGCCTCTGTGACAATGGACCCTGAAACTCTTCACCTCCTCGATCCCAAGACGCTGTCCCGCGCAGACTCGCTGGGCATGAATGCCCGCTTCATCGTGGAGGGCTATATGGTGGGCGAACACCGCTCGCCTTACCACGGGTTCGCAGTCGAGTTTGCGCAGCACCGCGAATACACACCGGGAGACGACGTACGTCACCTCGATTGGAAAGTCTTGGGGAAGACCGATCGCCATTACATCAAGCAATACGAACAGGAGACGAACTACATCGCCCACCTGCTGATCGATAGCAGCGAGTCCATGCGCTACGGTTCGGGCGACGTGACCAAGTGGCACTACGCCAAAATGATGGCGGCCTGTCTTAGTTACCTCATTCTGAAACAGCGCGATGCGACCGCGCTGGGCATTTTCCACGAATCCCTTCAGACGTATCTCCCACGCAGCGACAACCGCAGCCAGTTACTGAACATCATGTCTTCCCTGGCAGCGGCCTCGCCCTCAGGGCGAACAAGATTGGGCAGTGTTCTTGATGATCTGGCCCGCCAGTTGCAGCACAAAGGCATCGTAATCGTCATCAGCGACTTCTTTGACGAACACGACAACGCTTTGCTTCGGGGACTGCAGCACCTGCGTTTTGAGGGGCACGAAATCATCGCTTTCCACGTGCTCGACCCTTACGAGATCGAGTTTCCACTCACCGGGCTGGTCGAGTTTGAAGGCATGGAGGGCCTGCCAAATCTGAAGACGCGCCCGGCGGAGATCCGCGAGTCCTATCTCGAGGAATTCGACCGGCACACGCGCTGGCTCAAGGATACGCTGGCAAAACACCAATGCCACTACGTCCAGGTCAACACCGCGCGGCCCTTTGACGAAGTCCTCGCCGGTTACCTCGCCTTCCGACACGAGGCCGCCAAGTGATGCCCTTCCTCAATCCCATCCTCCTCGCCGGCCTGGCAGGCATTGGAATCCCCATCGCGATCCACCTGCTCAACCGGCGGCGATTCCGCAAGGTGCCGTGGGCCGCGATGCGTTACCTCAAGGTCAGCGTGGAACGGAACCAGCGCCGGATGAAACTGCAGGATTGGGTCTTGCTGGCCATACGCTGCCTCTTGGTGGCTTTGTTGGCGATCACGCTGGCCCGGCCAGTCTTGCGTGCCCTTTCCAGCGGCTGGCTCGAGGCAAAGAGCGCTTCGGTGGTTGTGCTGGACCGCTCGGCCAGCATGACGGCGCTGGCCGGCAGCAAGTCGCGATTGGATCAGGCTCGCGAAGTCGCTCTGGACGTACTGGAAAGTGTGCCACCGGGCTCGGCGGCGCTGCTGCCCGTTCCCGTCAGCGAAGACGCACTGCCGTTGCTCACGCCCGCCGTGGGTGGCGATGGCTGGAAGCCGCTGTTGGAGGAGCTTACACCGACCGCAGCGTCGGTGAACCTCGCGCCGGCCGTATCCCGCGCGATCGAACACCTCCAGTCGCAGGCCGCCGCGCGCCGCGAGTTGGTGGTTATCTCTGACCGGCAGCAAATGGGTTGGCGCGAGCTGGACGCCATTGTCAACAGCATAGCCAAAGCCGGCAGCGACTTGCAGGTACACGTGGTCCTTGTCGGTGACGCGGAACCGGCCTCGCGACAACTGGGAGTCTCCGACATCTCTGCCGGACAAACGCTCACGCTGGCCGGCAGGCCGGCGCGACTGGACCTCACGGTTACAAATTACGGAACCGAGGACGCCCGGCAGGTGCCGGTACGCGTCTTGCTGGACGGCTCTCCTGAGGGTGATGCGGTCGAAATCGCCGCGATCCCCGCCGGAGAATCCGCGACGGTGCATACATATCCGGAGTTCAAGGAAGCGGGCTATCACCACGTCAGGGTCGAGTTGCCTGACGACACCCTGCCAGCCGACAACGCGCGGACGACGATCGTGCGGGCATTCCAGGGAATCCGTCTCCTACTCGTCGACGGCGACCCCGGGGTTCGGGCGTCGGATTGCGAGACGTTCTTCCTCAGGCATGGCCTCGCGCCAGTTACGTCGGGGGCTGGCGATTCCCCTGTCCAGGTCGAAGTCGTGTCGCCGCAAGATCTGACCGAGCGAACACTGGAGGATTACGCCGCCGTTTTCCTTGCCAATGTAGCCGACCTCGCACCGGACTCGGTTCCAGAGCTGAGCCGCTACGTGCGTCAGGGGGGCGGGCTAGTCGTCTTTCCCGGCGACCGCGTGAATATCGATTTCTACAACCGGGATCTTGCCCAGAAGGCAGGCCTGCTGCCTGCGAAGCTCGGCGACCGATGGAAGGAGAACCTCGATAAGGGGAAGCGGATTGAAGGAAGTGGCTTTGCCCACCCGTTGGTGAAAGAATGGAATGGCCCGGACTTCGGCAGTCTCGCTACGGCGTTTTTCCATGAGGGATTCGTCCTGACAATGGCAGAATCGACCACGGGAAACACCGCTGTCGTGCTCCGCTTCGACGACGGCGAGCCGGCTCTGGCGGAGCGGCGGCTCGACCGCGGGTGGGTGTATCTGTTCGCCAGCACGGCCGACACGGCATGGAACGATTTGCCCATCCAACCCGCATTTGTGCCGTTGCTAAGCCATCTGACCGGGCGGATCATCCAAGGCGCGGATGACGCCCTGCATCTGGAGGCCGGGGAAGCCTTCGATTACCCGCTTCCGGCAACTTTCGCCGGGAAGCCGTCGGTCATCTATCCGCTCGATGCTGGAGAGGCCAAGGGAGTTCAAAGACC
>CAZUAM010000307.1:0-8561 GCA_964618095.1 uncultured Planctomycetaceae bacterium
GGAACCAAACGGGCGGCCGGGGCGTCTAAGGGGGTGGGTTGGTGCGCGCGGAGCCGGTGTGGGGAAGGTAGGATCTAGCAGGGGCTTCGGCCCACCGGCCGACTTCTGGAGTTGCTGTTTTCCGGCCGACTGCCGGAAGCAGGTTTGGCGGCCGACGGCGCGTCGGCCGGACGCTGGTAGATCGTTTAGCGGCCGACGGCACGTCGGCCGGACGCTGGTAGATCGTTTAGCGGCCGACGGCCTGTCGGCCTCCCTGAAAGTGCAAGGAGAGATCACATGAAACCCGCCCCGTACCCCGTCGTTTTGGTCTTTCTGGCCCTGGTCATGCTGTCTGCGTTGCCGGTTTTGGCCGCCGAAGCGCCTGCGGCCGAAAAGCCGCCGGCTGCGGCTGGGGAGCAGCCGTCTGCCGATATACCCCTGGTGGGGGAGAAGGTGCGGCAGTTGATGCAGGACCGCAAGTATGCGGAGGCCATCCGGGCCATCGAGGAAGCGTCGAAGGCCGAAGGGGCCCCGAAGGACTACCTGGCCTACCTCAACGGCCGGGCGCTGTATCTCCAGAAAGAGTACGACCAGGCGGTGGCGGTCTTCGAGGGGCTCCAGAAGGAGTTTCCCAAGAGTCCCTGGACCCGGCGTGCCCGGCTGGCGGGTGCGTTGGCCTTGGCCCGAAAGGGTGATTTCCGCCGTGCCGAGCTGATCGTGCGGGCCGAGGCGGAGTACCTGCTCTCGGCCGATCGGAAGCAGCAGATCGCCGACATCTATCTGGAGTTCGCCGACGCCTACTTCAAGCCGCCCAAGGAAGAGGACAAGCCGGACTACAAGAAGGCCCTGGAGTTTTACCAAAAGGCGCTGGAGGTGGGGCCGAAGCCGGAGAAGCGGATCGAGGTCGAGTTGCTGGTGGCCCAGTGCCAGCAGAAGCTCGGGCAGCACGGTCCGGCGGCGGGCCTGTTTGAAAAGTTCATCAAGGACCACGCCGAGAGCCCGCTGGTCGTCGAGGCCCGTTTCCGGCTGGGCGAGTGCCGGCTGGCCGGGGGGAAATTGAAGGAGGCCCGGCGCTGCTGGCAGGACCTGTTGGCCAAGCACAAGGATTCCCAGTCGGAGCGGATCGCCGAGGCGACGTTTCAGCTCTCGCGGACCTGGAAGATCCCCAAGCCGGACAACACCGAGCAGCTCAGCCTGGGCACGGCGGCGCTTCGGGCGTTTATTGAGCGGTTCCCCGCGCACAAGCTGGCCAGCCAGGCCCACCTGGAGATCGCCCAAAGCAACGTCCACCGGGGGCGTTACGAGGACGCGGTGGCGGCGCTTGGGCGATTTTTGGCCGAGAAGCGGTACGAGGGCCGGGAGGAAGTGCCCGATGCTCGGAACTTGCTGGGCCGCTGCTACCAGTTGCAGAAGAAGTTCACCGAGGCGTTGGCCACCTGGCGGGAGTATCTGACCAAGCACCCGGCCCACAAGGGCTGGAGCACGGTGCAGCGGCAGATCATCGACACCGAGTACCTGATGGCCGAGGAGCAGCGGAAGGCCAAGCAGTATGCGGCGGCCCGGGAGCTGTGGTCGGCGTTTCTTACCAAATACCCGCTCGACGGCCGCAACGCGAACATCCTCTACCAGTTCGGCTGGATGCGCCACCAGGAGGAGAAGTGGGAGGAGGCGATTACCGACTGGCGGCGGGTGGTCTCGAAGTATCCCAAGACGAACGAGGCCTCGCAGGCCCAGTTCATGATTGCCGCTACCTTGGAACAGAAGCTGGGCAAGCTGGAAGAGGCCCTGGAAGAATACCGCAAGGTCACCTGGGGCAATCACGCCGGCCAGGCCCGGCAGGCCATCCGGCGGCTGACGGCCAAGACGATGACGGTGGCCACCGAGCGGGTATTCCGCAGCGACGAGGTGCCCAAGCTGAAGCTGGTCACGCGGAACCTCGAGACGGTTACGGTCCGCGCGTACAAGGTCGACATGGAGACCTACTTCCGCAAGATGCACCTGGCCCGGGGCGTGGAGCAGTTGGACATTGCGCTGATCGACCCCGACAAGACGTTTGAGTTCAAGGTGCCGGACTACCAGAAGTACCAGCAGTTGGAGAGCACGATCGAGGTGCCGCTGGCGGCGAAGGCGGAAGGGGGAAGGGGGAAGGCGGAAGCGGGTGTGATGGCGGTGACGGTCGCCAGCAAGACCTTGGAGACGACCACGCTGGTGATCCGCAGCGACCTGGACGTAATCGTCAAGAGCTCGCGCGACGAGGTCTTCGTGTTCGCCGAGAACATGCTCACCGGCAAGCCCTGGGCCAAAGTGCGGCTGCTTGTCTCCAACGGCAGCCGGGTGTTGGCCGAGGCCGTAACCGGCGAGGACGGCGTGCTGAAGCAGTCGTATAAGGAGCTGAAAGACGCCGGGCTGTCCGGAGGTCTCACCGCCGGTGACGTGCGAGTGTTCGCCGTGGCCGACGGCCACGTGGCCTCGAACATCGTGGGACTGAAGGGCGTGGGCGTGGCCCGAGGACTGGCGGACAAGGGCTACATCTACACCGACCGGCCGGCCTATCGGGCCGGGCAGATCGTCCATCTGCGGGGCTGCCTGCGGCACGCAGCCGACGACGCCTATACGATCGAGAAAGACAAGAAATATACGGTCGAGGTCTTCGACGGCCGCAACCGGCTGGTCCGCCAGGAGGAGATCAAGCTCAGCGAGTTCGGCAGTTTTCATCTGCACTTCGTGCTCCCGGCCACCAGCCCGCAGGGCCAGTACCGGGTGCTGGTCCGCGACGAGGAGGGCAAGAACTATCAGGGAACGTTCCAGGTCCACGAGTACCAGCTCGAGCCGGTCCACCTGGTGATCGACACCCCGCGGCACGTCTACTACCGGGGCGAGGAGATCGAGGGCACGATCAAGGCGGCGTATTACTATGGTGCCCCGCTGGCCGGGCGCGAGATCCGCTACCAGTTGGCCGGCGAGCGGCTGCACACCGCCCGGACCGACGAGAAGGGCGAGGTGAAGTTCAAGCTGGCGACCCGGGAGTTCAGCGAGACGCAGGTGTTGCCGCTGGTGGTGGCCTTGCCGGAGCGGAATCTTCAGACGGGCGTGAACTTCGTGCTGGCCGCCCAGGGGTTCTCGATCGGTGTAACCACCATCCGGCCGGTCTACGTGGCCGGCGAGACGTTCGAGGCCACGGTGACCGCCAAGGACGCCGAGGGCAAGCCGATCGCCCGGAAGCTGGCGCTGAAGGTGCTGGAGCAGACCACGGTGCAAGGCAAGGTGGGCGAGCGGCTGGTCGAAGAGCATGAGTTGGAAACCGCCGAGAAGGACGGCTCGGCCCGGCAGACGCTCAAGCTCGAAAAGGGCGCCCGCTACGTGCTGCGTGCCGAGGGGACCGACCGGTTCAAGAACCCGATCTCCGGGCAGTACGTGGTGCAGGTCTCCGACGACGAGGACCGGGTGCGGCTGCGGATCCTGGCCGATAAGCACACGTTCAAGGTGGGCGACACGGCGGCGGTGAACCTCCACTGGCGCGAGGAGCCGGCGTTGGCCCTGGTGACCTTCCAGGGCGCCCGGGTGCTGGACTACAAGCTGGTCGATCTCAACAAGGGCGCCAACGACCTGAAGATCCCGATGGTGGCCCGGCTGGCCCCGAATTTTGAGCTGGCCGTGGCGGTGATGACCGACCCGAGGGCGGAAGGCGGAAGGCGGAAGGGGGAAGGCGGAAGGCGGAAGGACAAAGGGAAAGCGATTAAGCGATTCCACACGGCTTCCAGCCCGTTTACGGTCCAGCGGGATCTGCGGGTGAAGATTGCCGTCCACAAAGCCGCGACCGCCGGTCGCGCCGACGCGGCCAAGGGCCCGGTCCGCCCGGGCGAAGAAGTGGAGGTGACCGTCACCACCACCGATCCGCAGGGCAAGCCGGTGGCGGCCGAGTTGAGCCTGGCGATGGTCGAGCAATCGCTCCTGGAGCGGTTCCCGTGGCAGGTGGCGGCGATCCAGGACTTCTTCCGCGGCAACCCACGGCAATCGGCGGTGCGGACCACCTCGAGCATCACGTTCGCCTACAACCCGTCCACCCGGCCGATCAACCCGCGGCTCTTAGCCGAGCGCGACCGCATCGAAGTCGAGGAGGAGGAAGAAGAAAGCCGGCGAACGGCCCTCGCGGGAAGCCGCCCACATACTAGGATTACTGCCACACCTAGCCTTGCCGGCATCGCAGAGACTACGTCAGAGTCTGCCGCGGAACCCGCCCCGCCTGCGGACGGGCCGGTTTCCGACGACGCCGTCGTGGCTGGCGAGCGGCTGCTCGTACAGGAACATCTCGGGATGGCGGAATTGGCGCGAAGGCGAGCAAGCGGGCGTGGCAGCACGGCAGGCGGCAGCGGTAGGGCGGTCGGCATGGGCGGCCGCGGGTTCGCCGCGTTCGGTGGGCAGGCCCTCGGCAAGCAATCCGCCGTGAAGGCGGACGCGAAGGCCGAAGGACATGGCCAAGCTGGCTGGGCCATGCTCAACCGTCGGCCCACAGGGGAAGCTTTCTCTGCGAACCGGTACTTAATCGCTTCCGCCGACTCCGACAAGTTAGCCGAGTTCGCCGTTCAGGACCAGCGCCAAATCGTGATCCTCAACAATTCCGGGAGTATGCAAAACCTGAACTTGTTCTGGGGCGACGGACAGACGCAGAGGGACCCCGAGCAGTTGGCCGCCGAGTTGGCCAAGACCGGGGCGGTCATCTTGGGCGCGACCGACGGTCGCGGCTTTATGCCGCAGGAGACCGGCTATTGGAATCCGGCGATTGTCACCGACAAAGACGGGAAGGCGACAGTGAAGTTCACCGTGCCGGAGCGGTCGACTGCCTGGAAGCTCTTGGCCAAGGGGATTACGACCGAGACCCTGGCCGGCGAGGCCACCGATGAGCTGACGGTCAAGAAGGACCTCTTCGGCGAGTTGAAGCTGCCGCTGAGCTTCACCGACGGCGATCGGGCCGAGATTCTGGCCTCGGTCCACAACGACGCCGTCGAGAAGGGGCAGATCGAGGTGGTGCTGAAGACCACCATCGCCGGGCGGACAATCGAGGAGAAGAAGACGGTCGAGGTGAAGGCCAAGGGGATCGAGGAGCTGGTCTTCCAGGCCGAGCTGAAGCGGCCGGAACAACCTAAGGAAGACGACGCAGCAGCCCCCGAGGTCAACGTCAGCTTCGAGCTTGCGGTCACCGCAGGCGAGAAGCAGGACGTGGTGCGGCGGACCGTGCCGCTAAAGCCCCACGGGATGCCGGTCTTTGCCACGGCCAGCGGCACGGCCACCTCGGACATCACGGCCTGGGTCGAGGCCCCCGAGAAGATGCCGCTCGAGGGGCCCAGCCTCCAGATCCTGGTCGGCCCGACGGTCGAGCGGAGCCTGCTGGACATTGTCTTGGGGCCGGCGCCGGCGTGCCAGATCGCCGCCGGCCGGATCGCCTCGGGGCTGGAGACGACCAGCAGCGACCTGATGGCGTCGCTGGCGTTGCAGAAGTTGTTGGGCGCGACCGACGGTCGCGGTTTTGCGGCGCCGCAGGCCCAGGCACTCGACTCGCGGGTCCGCTCCAGTGTGAGCCTGCTGGTCTCCTCGCAGAACGACGACGGCGGCTGGAGCTGGACCGGCGGGCACCGCTCCGCAGGAGTGGTCGCCGGCAAGAGTCAGCGGTACATCAGCGCGCGGATCGTCTGGGCCTTGAGCCTTGCCCGAGGGGCCGGATACACCGTGCCCGAGGACACCTTCAATAAGGCGCTGGCGTATCTCCGCAGCCAGGTGGCGGCCACGCCGGTGGGCGACTACGAGACGCACGCGATCCTGTTGCAGGCCCTCTCGGCGGCGGGCCGGGGCGACTTCGCGGTGGCCAACCGGCTGTATCGCAATCGGCCGGCCCTCTCGCCCGCCGCCTTGGCCTACCTGGCGCTCAGCTTTGCCCAGATGGACCGCAAGCCGACCGCCGGCGAGCTGCTGGACCTGTTGGCCGAGCAAAACCTAGACGCGCCGGCGTCGCGGCGCACGGCCCCGAAGGGTTCGCTGCCCTGGAGCGGCTCCTCGGCGGAGCTGAGGGCGTTGTATGCCCTGGGCGTCCAGGAGGTCCGGCCGCAGGCGGCCGAGGCCAAGGAGCTGGTCGACTGGCTGCTGGCCCATCGCACGGGCCACCGCTGGCGGCCGGAGAAGGCCACCGGCCCGGCGGCCCTGGCGTTGTGCCGCTGGTTCGCCCAGAGCCGCTTCGAGGGCGAGCGTTACCAGCTCGAGGTGTTCGTCAACGACGTTCGGGTGAAGGTGCTCGAGATCGACCCGGCCGCCGGCACCCAGACGATCGACGTGCCCGCTCGGTATCTAGCCCCCGGTGAATCACCGGGGGCTAAATCACCGGGGGCTAAATCACCGGGTGCCACATTGGGCAAGCAGCGGATCAACTTCCAGATCGACGGCCGGGGCCGCTACAGCTACCAGTGCATTTTGGGCGGATTCGTGCCGGCCGAGAAGCTGGTAAGCACCACTCAGGACTGGCGGATCGAACGCACCTACCAGCCGGCCCCGCTGGAGGTGGACGGCCGGGAGATTCCCCGCGGGTTCGGCGTGCTGCGGGGAAGCTGGCAGGAGTTCAAGAACGCGCTTACGCAACTGCCGGTCGGCCGCCGGGGGCTGGTCGACCTGCGCGTCTGGCGCTACAACGTCTCCGCGAACACCCCGGAGCAGCAGCTCGAGTACCTGGTGGTGACCGAGCCGATCCCCAGCGGCACGACCGTGATCGAGAAGTCGGTCCGCGGCCCCTTCGAGCGTTTTGAGGTCTCGCCCGGGGCGATCACCTTCTACATCGGCAGCAGCCGGTCGATCGGGACGATCCACTACGAGCTGTACGGCTACCTGCCGGGGGAGTACCGGGCCGGGCCGACGGTGATCCGCAACGCCCATCGGCCGGAGCAACTGGTGGTCTCCCAGCCCAAATCGCTGGCCGTGCTGCCGCTGGGCGAGAAGAGTTCGGACAAGTACCGCTTGACGCCGCAGGAACTCTACGAACTGGGCAAGCACTACTTCGACAAGGAGCCGAACTCTGCCGGGAAGCACCTCACCGAGCTGGTCGAGAACAAGGACTGGACCCTGGAGGAGAAGGTCTACAAGCACGTGGTGGGGATGCTCCTGGACGTGCACCTGAAGACCGGCCCGCCGGCGGCGGTGGTCCGCTACTTCGAGATCATCAAGGAGAAGTGGCCCGCCGAAGAGATCCCCTTCGAGAAGATCGTCAAGGTGGGTGCGGCCTATCACGAGATGGGCGAGTACGAGCGGAGCTACCTGGTCTTTCGGGCCACGGTCGAGAGCAGCTTCATGCGCGAGAGCGGCGTGGCCGGGTTCCTGGAGTCGCAGGGCGAGTTCGCCCGCAGCGTGGAGGTGATGGGCCGGCTGCTGCGGGAATATCCCCCGGAGGGCTACATCGCACGGGCCACGTATGCGTTGGCCCAGCGGGTCTATGCCAAGGCCCCCGAGGCCGCCGGGGATGAGAAGCTGCGAAAGCAGAAGATCAACCGCGTGGACCTGGTCAAGAGGGCGTGGACGATGCTGGAGGGCTTTTTGACGGCCTATCCGGAAGACCCGGCCGCCGACCAGGCCGCCTTCTCGGCCGCCAACGCCCTGCTGGAGCTGAAGGACTATCAGCAGGCCACCGCCGCCTGCAACCAGTACGCGGTGCGCTACCCGAAGAGCGACCTGCTGGACAGCTACTGGTACATCATCGGCTACTGCCACTTCGCCACCGGCGAGCACCAGGCGGCGCTGGAGATGTGCCGCAAGGTGGCCGAGGCCATGCGGATCGACAAGACCACCGGGCGGGAGGTCGAAGCCCGGAACAAGTGGCAGGCGATCTACATCCTCGGCCAGGTGCACCACAGCCTGGGCCAGGCGGCCGAGGCGATCAAGGAGTACACCCGGGTGGAAAAGCGTTTCGCCGACGCCAAGGAGGCGATTGCCTACTTTACGCGGAAGGCGATCGAGCTGCCCGAGGTGACCACGGTCAAGCCGCCCGGTGTGCCCACGGCAGACTGGGCGGCCGAGGTGGAGCTGAAGTTCCGCAACGTCCCCACCTGCGATACGAAGGTCTACCGGATCGACCTGATGAAGTTCAGTCTATTGCGGCGGAACTTAGGCGGGATCACCCAGATCAACCTGGCCGGCATCCGCCCCTATCACGAGGCCACCGTGAAGCTGGGCGACGGGAAGGATTACCGCGACCGCAAGCACAAGCTCCCGCTGCCGCTGAAAGAAGAGGGTGCCTACCTGGTGGTCTGCCGCGGCGAGAGCCTGCACACCAGCGGGTTGGTGCTGGTCACGCCGCTTGCGGTAGAGGTCCAGGAGGACGCCACCTCGGGCCGGGTCCGCACCACGGTCAAAGACGTCGCGGCGGATAAGTACCTGGGCGAGGTCCACGTGAAGGTGATCGGCAGCGGGAACCAGGACTTCGTCTCGGGCGAGACGGACCTGCGGGGCGTGTTCGTAGCCGACGGCATCCAGGGCACCTCCACAGTCATCGCCCAGATCGACCCCGCCCGCTACGCCTTCTTCCGCGGCCAGACCCCCCTGGCCGTCCC